>CATWBR010000208.1 GCA_958349075.1 uncultured Clostridium sp. | reverse complement strand
TGCAAACGGTCCCCGGAGTAATTCATTCTGGCCGGATTCCCCTTCACGACAACCTGAAACCGGGACTGAAGACTCATACCATCCCCTCACCACCCCGGTCCCTGGCCTGCCGGTAGTGTCCTCCCTCCTCAATAAAACCCCCAACACTGTGAAATCTCTGTGAAACTGTAGAAACTCCCTTTACAATCTGCTAAAATACAGGTAAAACAAAGATAAACAGCGGCTATCCGGCAAGACTGTATAATACAGGGACGGATAAATCCGCCTGATAATTCTGATAACACAGAGGTGAATAAGATGGAGATATTAAAGGTACTGGTAGTGGATGACGAGCCCAGAATGAGAAAACTGGTCAAAGATTTCCTTACGGTAAAGGGATTCCAGGTTGTGGAAGCCGGTGACGGGGAGGAAGCGATAGATGTATTTTTCGATCAGAAGGATATTGCCCTGATTCTTCTGGATGTTATGATGCCGAAGATGGATGGCTGGGAGGTGTGCAGGACAATCAGAAAGTATTCCCAGGTTCCGATTATCATGCTGACGGCAAGAGGAGAAGAGCAGGACGAACTTCAGGGCTTCAGCCTGGGCGTGGATGAATATATCTCCAAGCCGTTCAGTCCCAAGATTCTGGTAGCCAGGGTGGAGGCAATCCTTCGAAGAAGCAGCACCATGTCCCAGGAAGTAATCAATGTAGGCGGCATCCACATCGATAAGTCGGCCCATCAGGTGCTGGTGGATGGAAAGAATGTGGACTTGAGCTATAAAGAATTTGAACTGATCACGTATTTTGCGGAGAACCAGGGAATCGCCCTTTCCAGGGAGAAGATTCTGAATAATGTATGGAATTACGATTATTTCGGCGACGCCAGGACGATCGATACCCATGTTAAGAAGCTGCGCAGCAAACTGGGGGAGAAAGGCGAATATATTAAAACCATCTGGGGCATGGGATATAAATTCGAGGTGGATGGATGAGACATACGACGCTGAAATGGAAATTCACAGTGACGTTCATCAGCATGATGGCTTTGGCCGTGGCGGCTACATGGTGCATTAACAACTGGTTTCTGGAGAGCTATTACCAGAATTACAAGATTGGCGTACTGGAAAAGGCCTACTATGCAATTGATACTATCGTCCTGGAGGAGAGGGCAAAAGGCGGGAGCGCCCTGGAGGGGGCGGAGGATGAACTGAGCAGCAGCGACTTTTTTTCTGCGGACAGGACAGGGACTGATAAAGGTTACGGAAGAGACAGAAACTCCGTAAAAAGAGACAGTGACGACGATGAATTAAAATCGGACGATTCATCCGGTTCTTCGGCAGGGCCGGAGAGCGGAACGAATACGGACGGTTCGGAGAGCGGAGTCGTAAAGCTGGCCGAGCTGGTGCGTTACCTGAGGGACACGTCCAACATCACACTGCTCATCTGTGACAGCATGAACGGCAACATTCTTGTATCATCGGTAAAAGATATTCAAATCATGAAGGACAGGGTCACGCAGTATATTGTAGGAAAGAACGCTCCTCACAGGGAGATTATGGAGGAGCATGAAAACTATATGATCCAGAAGACATATGACCCCAGGACCAAGACATTTTACCTGGAGAGCTGGGGATTCTTTTCCGATAACGGGACCATTTTTATCATGACGACCCCGCTGGACAGCATCCGGGAAAGCGCCGCCATCTCCAACCGTTTCCTGATGTATGTGGGCATTGCCGTTATTCTGGTTGGCAGCATTATTCTCTATTTTATAACGAGCAGAGTCACATCCCCGATCCACGAGCTGTCACGGCTTTCCGAAAAGATGTCCAATTTGGACTTTGAGGCGAAATACAGGGAGACGAGACATTCGACCGAGGAGATCAGCACGCTGGGTAACAGTATGAATGTGCTGTCGGATAAGCTGAAAGATACAATCGGGGAACTGAAGTCGGCCAATATCCGGCTGCAGAAGGACATCGAGGAAAAGACACAGATTGACGAGATGAGAAAAGACTTCATTGCCAATGTTTCCCATGAGCTGAAAACGCCGATCGCCCTGATTCAGGGATATGCGGAAGGGCTGACGGAAGGCATGGCGGAGGAGAAGGAGAGCCGTGATTACTACTGTGAGGTTATCATGGACGAGGCCGGTAAGATGAATAAGATGGTGAAACAGCTTCTGACCCTGACCGCCCTGGAATTCGGCAATGAGCAGACGGCCATGGAGCGTTTTAACCTGACGGAGCTGATTCAGGGAGTCATATCGGCCGCGGGCCTGATACTTCAGCAGAAGGGAATCACCGTGGACTTTGAATATACGGAACCGGTCTATGTGTGGGGCGATGAATTCAAGATAGAGGAGGTAGTGACCAATTATCTGAACAATGCCGTCAACCACGCGGAGGGTGAGAAAAAGATTATTGTCCGCATGGAACCGGACGGTAAAGAAGTAATGGTATCCGTATTTAATACGGGCCAGCCTATCCCGGAGGAGGATATTCCGAATCTGTGGACTAAATTCTTTAAGGTAGACAAGGCGAGAACGAGAGAGTACGGAGGAAGCGGAATCGGACTTTCGATTGTAAAGGCAATCATGGAGTCCCATCATAAACAATATGGAGTCAGAAATCTGGAGGACGGAGTGGAGTTCTGGTTCACACTGGACTGCGGCAAGGATGCCTGACAACAGATAATATAAAAGGAGAAGGAGGAGCAGGTGTTTTTGGATGGAGAATTTCTCCGTCCGGGAACACCTGCCTCCGCGTGAGTCTATGTATGAGAAAGAGAGTAAAACAAAACAGGTAAAAGAGGAAATCATCATTGCGGGAGCAGCGGCAGACCAGGAAATAGAGGAAGCGGAAGGCTGCGCGGGTGTGATTGCTCCAGGCGGAGAATGTGAGCAGATGGAACCGTTAGACGAGGTGGACGGTTTCAGGATACGTCCCGGGTTGTATGGAAGCAACGGGGCCACCGCACTTCCGGGAGCCGTCAATTTCACCGTTCATTCCCACGGAGCCTATTCCTGTGAGCTGCTTTTGTATCACAGGATGGAGAACAGCCCCTATGCCGTCATTCCGTTTCCGGAGAAATACAAGGTGGGGAATGTCTACTCTATGATTGTATTTGGCCTGAAAATCACCGAATTTGAGTATGCCTACCGTCTTGACGGTCCCTGGGATCCGGCAAAGGGGCTGCTCTTTGACAGGACGAAACCGCTTTTGGACCCGTATGCCAAAGCGATAACGGGACAGAGCGTCTGGGGTGTGAAGCGCGGCGACGAGGATCAGTACCATGCGAGGGTTGTAAGGAATAACTTTGACTGGAAGGATGTATTCCGTCCAAAGCTTTCGATGTCCGATTCCATTATTTATGAGATGCACGTGAGAGGGTTTACGCATCATTCCTCCTCAGGAGTGGAAAACCCGGGGACATTTGCCGGTCTGATGGAGAAGATTCCATATCTGAAAGAGCTGGGAGTGACGACGGTGGAACTGATGCCCATCTTCGAGTTTGATGAGACACAGGACAGAAGAGAGGTGGGCGGTAAGACGCTCTGTGACTTCTGGGGATATAATACGGTAAGCTTTTTTGCACCGAACACCAGTTATACGGCGGCGGACGAATACAACCGGGAGGGGGAGGAACTGAAAACCCTGATCAAGGAACTGCACGAGAACGGGATGGAAATCATATTGGATGTGGTCTTTAACCACACGGCCGAGGGTAATGAGCACGGGCCGGTAATCTCCTTTAAGGGATTTGACAACAACATCTACTACATGCTCACCCCGGAGGGCTACTACTACAATTTCAGCGGCTGCGGCAACACGCTGAACTGCAACCACCCCATTGTTCAGGAGATGATTGTGGAATGCCTGCGTTACTGGGTGACATCCTATCATGTGGACGGATTCCGGTTTGATCTGGCCAGCATCCTGGGGAGGAATGAGGACGGGACACCGATGTCTAACCCGCCCCTGTTAAAGAGGCTGGCCTTTGATCCGCTGCTCGGCGACACGAAGCTGATTGCGGAGGCCTGGGATGCGGGAGGCCTCTATCAGGTCGGAAGTTTCCCTGCGTTCTGCCATTGGGCCGAATGGAACGGTAAATACAGGGATGAACTGAGGAGTTATTTAAAAGGAGAATACTGGCTGGCGCCCCAGGCGGTGAAGAGGATTGCAGGTTCCCCCGATCTGTACCGCTCGGATATGGAGTACCAGGGATACAATTCTTCCGTCAATTTTATTACCTGCCATGACGGGTTCACCCTGTGCGATCTGTACTCTTATAACCGGAAACACAACGAGGCCAACGGATGGAATAATACGGACGGAAGCGACGACAACAGAAGCTGGAACTGCGGAATCGAGGGGCCGACGGACGATGGGACGGTCAACCGCCTGAGGATGAAGCTGATGAAAAATGCCTGCGCCGTTCTGATGTGCAGCAGGGGTACGCCGATGCTCCTGGCGGGAGATGAGTTCGGCTTTTCAAAACAGGGCAATAACAATACATACTGCCAGGATAATGAGCTGTCCTGGCTGGACTGGAAACTGCTTGAGAAAAACCGGGATCTGTTTGCGTTCTTTAAACAAATGATATGCTTTAGAAAAAAACACCGTTCCATACGCTGCGAACTGGGTGCGGCCAAATGCGGTTTCCCGGCTGTCAGCATGCACACATCCGAGGCCTGGGATGCATCCGTCACCAATGATACAAAGACCGCAGGCATCATGTTTGCAGGATACGACGAAGAACAGGAGACAGACGATATTGTTTTCCTGGCAGTGAACCCCTTCTGGGAGGATCAGATCATAAAACTTCCGAAACTGCCGTCCTATTATGCCTGGAGCGTCGAGGCGGATACATCGGACGAAGGCGTTCTTCACGGCGTTACTCACGCCGCGGCGGGAAATGAACCGTGCCGGATTGGAGCCCGTTCCGTCCTGGTCCTGGCTGCCGCCGGGCGCGTGCAGGATTAGCGAGGCATTTGTGTAAACAAAACGATAAAAAAAGAATATGACAGCCGTGCGGAATTGACATGTTCCGCGCCCTGTGCTATATTTCGCATATTAAAACGATGTTTAATACGGCAGACAGGGGGCGGCGCGAATGAAGGAGAAATCTTACAAAAGGATTCAATCACTTCTTTATCCGTTCCTCCTCTGCCTGCTCTTTTTATCCTTCGGGCCGGGCGTCACTCATTCCCTTCCTGCCTTCAGCTTCACGCGGTATTTCTGCGGAGCGGCAGGGGGAAGCGGCGCCGGGCCTGAATGCATTTCAGGGACAGGCTGGCGTTCGTCCGACGACGGATATGCATTCATACCGGCCGCAGGCCCCGTCTCATTAAACCAGAAAAACGGTCAGAAAACGAGTCTGTACATAAATGACGAGGAAGAGTCTGAGGAGGACGGCCGGCGGCCGTTTTGGTGCGGTGACGGCGCCCCGCTCTTTACGGTACCTTTTTCCCTTGCCTTTACCGGTATCGGGGGAATTTTCTATATTTATCTTTGCACCGTGCTCCTGCACATGGGCAGCGCTCTGTGTATTGTCTGCATTCTCCATAAAATGGATGGAAAGAAACGTTTTGCTTCTGTGATAAAGCTGTTAATTTGACACCGCACAGGAGGCGTAACGTGAAAAATAAAAAAAATCATATCTGGATAGTGTGCATCATCATCGCTGTCTTTGTTTATGCTGCAGTTTTTGGCTGCGGAAAAGATATTAAAGGAATCGGACAGATGCGTTTTGGCATCGATATCCGGGGCGGAGTGGAGGCTGTGTTCGAACCGGCCGGGGATTACCGGCCGTCGGAAAGTGAGCTGGAATCCGCCAGGGATGTAATTGAAGGAAGACTGGACGCTAAAAATATTTTGGACCGTGAGGTGACGGTGGACAGAAAAGCAGGCCACGTCATTGTCCGTTTTCCCTGGAAATCGGATGAAAAGAACTTTAATCCGGAAGACGCAATTGCAGAACTTGGAGAGACGGCCAGGCTGACGTTCCGGGATGAGGAGGGCAATATCCTGGTGGAGGGAAAAGACGTGAACGGCAGTGAGGCAGTCCGCGACCCGAATACCGGGGAGAGCGTTGTGAGCCTTTCCTTTGACCGCGCAGGGGCGGAGGCATTTGCGGAGGCCACGAAAAAACTGACCGGGAAACGGATTGGGATTTATATGGATGAGACATTGATTTCCGCTCCGGTTGTAAAGCAGGCCATTACCGAGGGAACGGCCATGATTAACGGCATGGATTCCCCGGAGGAAGCCAAGGCTCTGTCCGAGAAGATACGTGCGGGAGCTCTGCCGTTTTCGATGGAAACTACTAATTATAATACGATCAGCCCTACGCTGGGAAACCAGGCGCTTAAATCCATGGCCACGGCGGGAGCGCTTTCCATGGTTCTCATCTGCCTATTTATGATGATTTACTACAGGCTGCCGGGAGTTGTAAGCTGTCTGACCCTGCTCTTTCAGATGTCGCTTCAGGTGCTTGCGATATCGATTCCCCAGTATACAATCACGCTTCCCGGTATCGCAGGCCTGATCCTGTCGGCCGGAATGGCGGTGGATGCCAACATTATCATCAGCGAGCGCATCAGCGAAGAACTGAGAAACAAGATGACGGTCAAACAGGCGGTAAGAAGAGGGTACAAAAATGCGTTTTCCTCCGTCCTGGACGGAAATATCACGACGGCAGCCGTAGCGGCAATTCTGATGTTCTTCGGCTCGGGAACCATGCTGAGCTTTGGCTACACGCTGCTTACAGGTGTTCTCATCAACCTGTTTGCGGGTGTGTGGATGTCCAGGACGATTCTCAATTCACTGATCGAGTATCCGTTCTTTGCGCGGATTACAATGTTCCGGAAGAAAAAACAGAAAAAAGTGCTGGGATTTTCAAAAAAAAGAAAATGGATTCTTCTGTTTACCTGTTTTGTCCTCCTTTCGGGAACCACAATCAGCGCGGTAAACGGAATGAAACTGGACACACAGTTTACGGGAGGCGTTATCCTCAAATATACATACAGGCAGGAGAGTGATACGGAGGCCGTCCGGTCTTTAGTGGAGCATGAACTGGGGCGTCCGGTCAGCGTGCAGACATCGGAGGATCCGCTTACGGGGGAGAAGAAGCTGGTACTGACGCTGGCGGGCAATAAGGGAATCTCACCGGAGGAGCAGGGACGTGTGACGGAGCTGTTAAATAATCAGGGCGAGAATTTTGCCCTGTCCGAGACATTTGCCGTAGAACCCTACATTGGAGCAAAAGCGCTGAAAAATTCGGTGACGGCGGTAGTGCTGTCCGCTCTTTTCATTATTATTTATATCAGGCTGCGCTTCTCGTCACTTTCCGGTCTGGCGGCAGGAGTATCCGCGGTTCTGGCTCTGGTTCACGATATCCTGATTGTTGTCTTCATTTTCGGTATATTCCGGATTCCGGTCAACGACGCCTTTGTAGCGGTGACGCTGACGATTATCGGCTACTCCATCAACGACACGATCGTGCTCTATGACAGGATAAGGGAGAATATGAAGGAAGCGGGCAAGAAGACCAGCCTGTCGGAACTGGTGGACCGGAGTATCACGGAAACGCTGGGGCGTTCCGTCAACACGGCGCTCACGGTTGTAATGAGTATTTTTATCGTGTATCTATTTTCTGTCGTTTACAGAATTGAATCAATCCAGGTATTTTCACTGCCTCTTTTGGCGGGACTGATCAGCGGCTGTTACTCATCCGTCTGCATTGCGGGTCCGCTGTGGGCGTACTGGGA
>CATWBR010000207.1 GCA_958349075.1 uncultured Clostridium sp. | reverse complement strand
AAATAACAATGAATAAATCAAGAACACATCATAAAATGTCAAAAAGGCATAGCGAGAAGAGATGCGGCTAAGCCGGAAGAGGCAAAGAAAAGAGAAAAGTAAAAATGTGAAAGAAGTAATTGAAAGAGAGCAGTAATTGAAAGAGAGCGGGAGGGGAAATTGTGATATGCACGATGAAAGAATTGCTGGCAGAGGCAGATGAGTATGGGAAAGCCGTCGGCGGTTTCAATGTCGCCAATATGGAAAGCGTAATGGGAGTAATCCAGGCGGCGGAGGAGATGGATACACCGGTGATTCTGCAAGTTGCGGAAAAGAGGATGGGATATTCACCGGTAGAATATATTGCCCCCATGATGGTGGAGGCGGCCAGAACGGCCGGAGTCAGAATTGCAGTTCATCTGGATCACGGGAAGTCGCCGGAGATGATAAAGAAAACACTGGATTACGGATTTACCTCCGTCATGTTTGACGGTTCCGACGGGCCGCTTAATGAGAACATCCGTCTGACGAATCTGATATCGGAAATGACCCGGCCATACGGCGCTACGGTGGAAGCGGAGCTGGGAGTGGTAGGAGGAAATGAAGGGGACGGGGATCATCGTGTCCTGTATACGGATGCGGCCGAGGCGGAGCGATTTGCCCATGAGGCGAAGATGGATGCCCTGGCGATTGCAATCGGCAATGCACACGGCCATTACAAGGGAATTCCAAAGCTGAATTTTGAAGTGCTCCGTAACATCGCAGATAGAGTGGATGTACCCTTGGTACTGCACGGAGGCACGGGAATCACGGACGGGCAGTTTCGGGAGGCGATTCGCTGCGGAATCCGTAAAATCAATATTGCCACTGCGAATTTTGACGCTATGACAAAAGGGGCGGCCGACTATCTGACCGGAAACGGAGAACATAATTATTTTGAACTGAATGAACAGATGGTGCGCTATGTATACAACAATGTAAAAAAGTGCATCGCAGTGTTTAATAATCAATAAGCGCCGGTATGGGACGCAGATATTTCAGGAGGCGCCGGAAGGCGGGAGGAGAAGAAAATGAAGTATGTTACATTTGATGAGAGCAGGAAGTACGATTTAATCCTTTTAGGACGTGTTGCAATTGACTTTAACCCTCTGGATTACAACAAACCGCTTTATGAGAGTGAGACATTTAAAAAGTACGTGGGCGGCTCCCCGGCAAACATCGCGGTAGGGATGGCAAGACTGGGGAAAAAGATTGGATTTTTTGCAAAGGTATCTGATGACCAGTTTGGAACTTTCGTAGAGCGCTATTTTGACAATGAGGGGATTGACACCTCCCACATTTCAAGATGCCGGAATGGAGAGAAGCTGGGGCTTACGTTTACCGAGATTTTAAGCCCCACGGAAAGCAGTATTTTAATGTACCGCAACTGCATTGCGGACCTTCAGCTCAGTGTGGAGGATATCGATGAAGAATACATAAAGAGCGCAAAAGCAATTCTGATTTCAGGCACGGCGCTGGCGGCTTCACCTTCCCGGGAGGCGGCGTTAAAGGCAGTTTCCCTGGCTAAGAAAAATCAGGTTTCAGTTATATTTGACATTGATTACAGAGCTTACAATTGGAAGAACCATGATGAGATTGCAATTTACTATTCGGCGGTTGCATCCCAGGCAGATATTATTCTCGGCTCACGCGAGGAGTATGACCTGACGGAAAGCCTGATTGCCCCTGGAAGAACGGATATAGAGACGGCCGAGGCCTGGTGCGCGGGCGGGGCAAGAATTGTCGTAATCAAACATGGTAAGGAAGGCTCCACGGCCTATGCATACGATGGCAACAGCTACTCGATTAAACCGTTCCCGGTCAAGGCGTTAAAGGGATTTGGCGGCGGAGACGGCTATGCGGCGGCATTTTTGTACGGGCTTTTAGAGGGTAAGGAACTGATTGACTGCCTGGAGATGGGAAGCGCCGAAGCGGCCATGCTGGTGGCAAGCCATGCCTGCAGCGCCGATATGCCGAGTGCCGAAGCGCTTACGGGATTTATCAGGCAGTGCAAAGACGAGTACGGTGAGATGGTGGCGAGAGCCTAAAAATAAAGAATCAAATATTAAAGGAGAAAGAACATGAGAAAAATGAAAAAATTTGCGGGCATTGTTTTGGCAGCGGCTATGGCGGTTTCTCTGACCGCATGCGGCGGCAGTACAGGGGCATCCGGCGATGCAAAGACTAAGGAACCGGATAAGGAAAAGACGGAAGCTGCTCAGGCGGCTTCGGATGTAACGCCGGTGGACGGTGTGGAGGAACTGACGCTGACCCTGTCCCATCACTGTTCGGAGGATGATTCCAACCATGTTTATGCGGAGGCATTTGCCGACGCGGTCAACCAGTTGAGCGGAGGAAAGATGAAAGTGGACATCTATGCCAACGGCCAGTTATTCGGCCAGGCCGATGCGCTGTCGGCCCTGTCTCAGGGAACACTTGACATTGCACTTTCCGACACGGCCCTTTTTGCAAACTATGATCCGGCAGGCGCGCTGTTTGATATGCCGTATCTGATCGATTCAAGGGAACAGGCGGTTAAGATGGTGAAGAATGAGGAGGTACTTTCCTTTATCCGCGGCAAGATGTCCGATAAAGGCGGTTTCCACGTGCTGAGCATTCAGCCGCTGTATTTTAGAAGTTCACTTGTAAAAGATAAGAATGTTAACAGTTTTGACGGTTTTAAAGGTCTGATTATGCGTACCCCTGAGGCTCCGCATACGATAGCAGCTTTTGAAGCATTCGGTGCAAACCCGACGGTTATCCCATCCGGTGAGGCATATACCGCTGTCCAGACCGGCGTTGCCGACGGACTCGAAGGACATCCGGAATATGTCTATTTACAGAAATTCTATGAGGTAGCCCAGAACTACGTACAGACAAAACATGTATTTACTTTCACTGCCTATTCCATGAGCCAGAAGGTGTACGACGATCTTTCGGATGCCCAGAAACAGGTTGTTGATGAAGCATCCGTGATGGCTCAGGACAAATTCCTGGAGTACACATCCACATTGTTTGAGGATTCGATGAAGAAGCTGGAAGAAGAGGGAGTTCAGATAACAGAGGTGGATCTGGTGCCGTTCAAAGAAGCGGCAGGCCCTTACCTTCAGAAGTTTATCGCAGATAACAGCCTGCAGGATGTTTATGACAAGATTCAGAGCCTGAAGTAATTGTCGGAAAGAGGCGTCGGGAAAAGGGGGAAACGCTGTGTTAAATAAAATTTTGGATGCAATGCGGAAAATTACCAATATTATCGTAACGTTCCTGTTTATGGTGGTGGTAGCAGTTGTGTTTGCCCAGGTAGTGGCACGTTATGTCGCCGGATCTTCGATCCGGTGGGCAGACGAGCTGGCCAGGTTTGCATTTGTCTGGCTGGTCTATCTGGGAGGCTCCATCACAATCCGGGAAGGAAGAAATGTATGTTTTGATTTGCTGCTTGAATCTTGTAAGGGAAAAAGATGGAAGATGATGTTCACCATCGTCTGTGCGGCGTCTGCGGTATTTCTTTTATGCATGACATATCTCGGCGTTCTGGTCTGCCGGACCCAGATGATGGAAAGTTCCCCAATCATGCACTGGCCCATGGCCGTTGTGTGTGCGGCGATTCCAATTGGCGGTGTTCTGATGTTTTTTGAGCAGATAAGTTATTATCTGGTCCACCTGAATGGGACGCGCGAGGAAGAAGGAGAGGAGGCAGGCGTATGTTAGTAACGGCATTTATACTGTTTTTCGTGCTTTTAATGCTGGGGGTTCCGATTGCATTTTCACTCGGCCTTGGCTCTGTGATTGCGATTTTCATGGATGATAAGATTTCATCAATGCTGGTGGCCCAGAAACTGTTTTCCTCCATCAACTCATTCAGTCTCATGGCAATCCCCTTTTTCATGCTTTCCGGCGAGCTGATGGAGGCGGGCGGTATCTCCAAACGCCTTGTGAATATTGCAAAGGCATTTGTAGGCCATATCACCGGCGGTATTGGAATGGTGGATATCGGAACCAGCGTATTGTTTGCCGGTGTGTCCGGTTCGGCCGCCGCCGATACGGCTGCCGTGGGTTCTATGCTGATTCCGTCAATGCTTAAGAACGGATATCCACGCGGCCTCGCGGCAGTAATCCAGGCCTGCGCCGGTTCCCTGGGACCGATTATCCCGCCCAGCCTGACGATGATTATCTACTGTTCTTTAACAGGCCTTTCTATCGGTGAGTGCTTTATGGCCGGCGTTATTCCGGGACTGATAATAGGCCTCGGTGTTGCGGTCGTGACTTATTTCTATGCCAAACACCTGGGAATTAAGGGAGGGGAGAGGGTTCCCTTTAAGGAGAGGATGACGGCGATTAAGGACGGTATTCTGGCAATTATCATGCCCCTCATTATTATCGGCGGAATTGTATCCGGTGTCTTCACCCCTACGGAGTCGGGAGCAATCGCAGTTGTGTATGCCCTCATTATCGGCATGTTTGTATACAAAGAATTTACTTACCGGGATCTCCCGAGGATTTTCCTCAAGGCGGCTTCGATGACGGGTATGGCCCTGCTGATTGTGGCGGGAGCTTCAATCTTTAGCTGGCTTGTGGCTTACGAGAAATTCCCGAAAATGATTATCACCTTCCTCACCGGTTTAACGGATAATAAATACATCATTATGATACTGTTAGTTCTGTTTTTACTGTTTGTCGGAATGTTTATCGAGACATTGTCTGCGACAATCATCTGCGCACCGATTCTGATGCCGGTAGCCGCACAGTATGGGATCGATTCAATCCAGTTTGCTCTGATTATGGTTATCACCCTTGTCTATGCAGGAGTGACTCCGCCGGTTGGAGGCGTGCTATTTATTACCATGGGAATTGCCAAGGCGAAGATGAAGGATGCCCTTCAATATCTTGCGCCGTACCTGGGAATTATCTGCGTTGTGATTCTTCTGCTGATTTTTGTCCCCCAGATCTCACTGGCGCTTCCAAGGCTGCTGTTCTAATCACCGCTGTAATGTATGAGGAGGAGTAGAGAATGAAACTTACATTAAATGTACCGCTGACAGAGAAAACCGCCGTCATTACGGGCGCCGGAGGCGTTATCTGCGGATATATGGCAAAGGTGCTGGCCGCGGCAGGCGCCAAAGTGGCTGTGCTTGACATTAACGAGGCAGCCGCGAAAAAGGTGGCGGATGAGATTGCGGCGGACGGGGGGACTGCACTGGCAGTCGGATGCGATGTTTTGTCTGCGGACAGTTTAAAAGAGGCGCATGAGCTTGTAACACGCAACTTTGGCCCGTGCCGTATCCTGATCAACGGGGCGGGAGGCAACAATCCCAGGGCCACAACGGACAGCGAGGGATTCAGGCAGTGCCAGATGGGACATGAAAAGACGTTCTTTGATATTGATAAAGAGAGCTGGAAGTTTGTTTTCGACCTGAACTTTACGGGCGCATTTCTGACAACCCAGGAATTCGCAGCAGACATGCTGGGGGAGGAGCCGTGTAATATTATTAACATTGCGTCGGTGAACACCTTTCTCCCTCTGACGAAGATCCCGGCCTATGCGGCGGCAAAAGAAGCGGTTGGGAATTTCACAAAGTGGCTCGCCACCTATTTTGCAGAGACATCGATACGCGTCAACGCCATTGCACCCGGTTTTTTATCTACCAATCAGACACAGGCGCTGTTCTATGAAAAAGACGGAGTAACGCCGACCTCGCGTCTGAATAAGATTATTGGGGGAACCCCGATGAAACGTCTGGGTAAACCGGAAGAGCTGTCGGGAGCGCTTCTGTTCCTGCTGGATGACGAGGCCGCCTCTTTTATCACGGGCGCTATTCTTCCGGTGGACGGAGGATATACGGCTTACAGCGGTGTGTAAGCGGCAGGGGCGGAGCGAACCAAAAGCATATTTTGCCATGTACGGTAACGCGTGCGGTTCTGCCAAACGGCATTACAGTGCATAGCAGTGAAACGGGAGCTATATAAAGGAAGGAAGTATACAATGAAAGCAATCATGATTGATAAGCCGGGAGAAATCCGTGTGGCGGAAATTCAGGATGCAAAGTGGAGAAAAGAGTGCGCGGTCATCGAGGTGAAGGCTCTGGGAGTCTGCGGCTCCGATGTGCACGCCTATGCGGGAAAGAGCCCGAATGTATCCTATCCTCTTGTGATAGGTCATGAAACGGCCGGGATTGTCACGGAGGTGGAAGAAGGAAATTCCTATGGGATCTGCAAGGGTGACAGGGTTGTCCTGGATCCGTATCTTTACTGCGGCTCCTGTTATCCCTGTTCCCAGGGGAGAACGAACTGCTGTGAATCCCTGAAAGTCCTGGGGGTCCAGACCGGAGGCAGCATGAGCGGGTATTTTACACACCCGCTGAGCCATATGGTGAAGGTGCCTGATTCCATGACATGGGAGGAACTGGCCGTGACCGAACCGCTTGTAATTGCTCTGCATGCGGTACACAGCCTGAAACTGAAAGAAGGAGAGCACATCGTCATTATCGGGGCCGGCGCTATCGGCATGCTGGTAGGAATGGCGGCTCTGGCTTACGGCGGAATCCCCATTATGGTGGATATTGTGGATCAGAGGCTGGAGCTGGCAAAGACTTTTGGAATCAAATATACGGTAAATCCGCAGACCGGAGACGCACCGGGCTATATTAGGGAAGTTACCGGCGGGCGGATGGCGGAGTGTGTATCCGAGGTGTCTGGTTCTGCCGCCGCAGTCAGAAACGCCCTGGACTATGCCGCGCCGACAGGCAGAGTGGCGCTCACCGGATGGCCCAACCGGCCGGTAGAGCTTCCGACGGCAGTGATTACCAGAAAAGAATTGCAGATAGTGGGTTCCCGGACCGGTACAACGGAAGAATTTGCGG
The DNA here is from genome assembly GCA_958349075.1 of uncultured Clostridium sp. GTDB lineage: Bacteria > Bacillota > Clostridia > Lachnospirales > Lachnospiraceae > Otoolea. The sequence continues at coordinate 933 of CATWBR010000207.1, read as the reverse complement.
AGGCGGCAGAGCTAATCGCCACCGGCCATGTTCCCGCGGCAAAGATTATATCTAAAATCGTTTCCTTTGAGGAGCTTCCACAGGCAATCGCGCATCTGGACGCCTGTCCGGGAGACTGGCTGAAGCTGATTGCCCTGTTATGAAAGCGGACGGCGTAATCTTTGATATGGACGGCCTGATGTTTGATACGGAGAGGCTTGGTCTGGAGGGCTGGAAAAAGGCCGGCAGAATCCTGGGATATCCGATCGGCGCGGAGATGGTGGCCCGGATCCGAGGCTGCAACCGGACGGATGCTGAGAAAATGTTCAAAGAACGGTACGGAGAGAATTTTGATTACGGCCGGGCCCGGGAGATACGGCTTAACTACGCCGCCCGGGTGATAGAGGAGAATGGACTTCCCGTTAAGCCCGGTTTATACTCCCTGCTTGAATTTTTAAAGAACAGAGAGCTGCCTATGGCAGTCGCCACCGCATGTGACAGTAAGACGGCACACGGTAATTTGGAAAAAGCAGGTATTCAGGAATATTTTAAAGCTGTTATCTGTGGTGATGAAATCAGACACGCGAAGCCGTGGCCGGATATCTTTATCTGTGCGGCAAAACGCCTGGGAACCGGGTGCGGTAATACGATCGTGTTTGAAGACAGTGTCAATGGAATCGAAGCGGCGTACCGAGCAGGCTGCATTCCTGTCATGGTTCCGGATCTTACTGTGCCTGATGAAGCGGTGCAAAAGAAATGTTTTTGTGTTATAAACAGCCTCTGTGAGGCAGAGGCGCTGTTTGATTCATGCAGCGCCGCAGGCCAGTCCGTATGACAACGGACTGGCTTTTTCATATCATAGGTGTTCCTATGATATGAAAAAGCCCTCCGGGCAGGATGCGCACTCGCGCGAAGATGTAATATGCCGCTATGCGGCCGCGCTCGGCGCGAGAG
>CATWBR010000206.1 GCA_958349075.1 uncultured Clostridium sp. | reverse complement strand
ATATGAACTATCCGATACAATCCTGAGCGCACTGAAAGTGCTGGGCTATCAGACACCGACAAAGATACAGAAGTCGGTTATTCCAATTATGTTATCGGGCGCCAATGTCATGGCAAAGGCTCCTACCGGAAGCGGAAAAACGGCTGCTTTTGCAATTCCGGTCTGTGAAAATGTGGTATGGGAGGAGAACCTTCCGCAGGTTTTAATCCTGGAACCAACCAGGGAACTGACGGAACAGGTACGGGAGGAGGTCTTTTTTATCGGCAGGCTGAAGCGTTTAAAGGTCGCGGCCGTATATGGCGGTTTTCCCATTGACAAGCAGATTCAGACATTGAAACAGAAGTCCCATATTATTGTGGGAACACCGGGCCGCGTCATGGATCATATCCGCCGCCAAACATTGAAACTGAGCCAGGTGAAATGGGTCGTAATCGACGAGGCGGATTTGATGCTTGATATGGGGTTTGCCGACGAGGTGAAAGAGATTCTGGCAGAAGTCCCGGAAAATGCAGGGCTTTCTCTTTTTTCCGCCACACTGAAACCGGAGATCTCCCGGTTGACGGAAGGCTTCATGCAGGAGGCCGTCACCGTGACTTGCGATGCAGAGCAGGAAGATGAGCCTGCCATTGTCCAAAAGCTTTTTGAAATAGAACCGGACGACAAATACGATACATTTATCAGAACGCTGAAACTGGAAAATCCGGAGAGTGCCATTATTTTTTGCGGGACAAGGGAGATGGTGAATGTCCTGTTTCAAAAATTGAGACGGAACCGGATTTTTTGCGGAATGCTCCACGGCGATATGGAGCAGAAGGAACGCCTGAGAACAGTGAACGCATTTCGCAGAGGCGGTTTCCGCTACCTGATTGCGACCGATGTAGCAGCCAGAGGAATTGATTTTAAGGATATTACACATGTATTTAATTATGATTTTCCGACCGGCAGGGAAACCTATGTCCATCGGATTGGGCGTACCGGCAGGAATGGAAAAACAGGGACAGCGGTAAGCCTGGTCTGCGAAGAGGATCGCCGGATGCTTGGGATGGTGGAAGAATTCACCGGCCAGACCTTTGATATTGTGACATGCCCGGAAGTGGAACAGGCGGATGAGAAAAAATTCTGGGCAAGCCAGCGGGCTAAAACGGAATTGAAAACACAGAGCGGCAGCGGATTTACCAAAGAAATCATGAGACTGTCCATCGGCGGAGGCCGGAAATCAAAAATCAGGGCCAATGATATAGTTGCCACAATCTGCAGTATTGAAGGCGTGGAAGTGACGGACATCGGAATCATTGACATCAGGGACAGCCTCAGCTATGTGGAAATATTAAACCGGAAAGGCGCTCTTGTTCTGGAAGCTTTGCAGAACAAGACCTTAAAGGGAAAGGTGAGAAAGGTGAAAAGCGTCAGGGCTTAGGGGATGCTTTAAGGCGAAAGAAAACAAAGTCCATAGCGTAGACAATAAACAGATACAAAAGAGGAAAAAGATGATAAATTGGTTATACAGTAATAAAGAATGGATATTCAGCGGTATCGGAATTGCACTCATATCTGCTATTTTTGCTTTCTGGAAGAAGAAAACGAACAGAAAAAAAGCGAAGCATATCATCAACATAAATGGCAGTCAAAATATAATTGGAAACGGAAATACAGTTAAAGTAATGAATCCTGCGCCGCCGAAAAGATCAATAATAAAGATTGTAGATATCTTTTTAGTTGAAGATGAGGACTTTATCGTTGATATTAAATTGAGAAACATTGGAGATGAAGTGGCTTTTCTAAAAAAAGTTGTTTTCGATATCCATGATTACTACAGCATGGAAAATCCCCAGATAGTCCATTACCAATTGGTGGAGTCATCATGTACATATGATTTGGTTTTGGATGACAGGAAACAGCAGGTGTTTAATATCTCGCAGAGCATAGGGACCAATGAAGTCGATCGGTTTCGGATAAAAATCGCAAGTTCGATAGCGGAAGCAGGAATGGCGGCAATATACTACCTGTCCCTGTCTTTCATTTACGATGAGGATGATAAAATAGAAAGCTCCGGAAAGTTCCTTTGGGCAGTCCCATCAAACCAGGAATGGGCAGGATGTTATGTGAGTGGTTTCGACTTTGAGATAGCAAAAAGGAATTATTTGAAATTAGTTGAATTGAATCAATATAAAGCGGTCAAGGATGAACAATTCATCCAGATTCTGGACAGCTATGAACAAAATAAGTCGGATTTTTTAGGTGAAGGTGTTGAAAGCAAAGGCTGAAAAACAGGCAGATAAAAGGAGACGGAAACCGGATGAATGCCGGTTTCCGTCTCCTTTTATCTGCCTGTTTCTCAGCCTTTCAGAATAAAACCATAGCCTTTTTTACTTCTGATTTTCGTACAAAAACAGTTTCTCATATTCCTCTACGGAAACGGGTTTGCTGAATAAATATCCCTGGACCAGATCAATATCGCAGGAACAGAGTACGGAGAACTGTTCTTCCGACTCCACGCCCTCGGCCACCAGGCAGATACCGAGATTGTGACAGACCTCGGAGATGGATTTGACAATGGTCAGGTTCCTCGGATTGTCGGCAATATGATCGACGATGCTCTTATCCAGCTTCAGCACATCAAATTCCACTTCGGACAGAAGGACCACATTCGCACACTCCGTGCCAAAATCGTCGAGGGCAATGGTAAAGCCCGCTTCCTGAAGTCTGGAAATCAGTTCTTTTACATCGAGGCCGTCATTGTTCTGTATTTTCTCCGTGACTTCGATTTCCAGATAGCTCGGTGAAATATCACAGGAGATGCAGATTTCCGTAAGCTGCCGTATAAAATCGGGCATTTTCAGTGAGCAGACCGAAAAGTTTACGGAAACAGGGAAGATACGTCTTCCACTCTTTTTCCAGGAACTCAGTCTGGAACAGACATAGCGGAAAACATAGAAATCAATCAGGTTGATGAGCTCAAATTCCTCCAGCAGAGGAATAAATTCTCCGGGATAAATCAGTTCGCCCGGCTGCGGAGAGTAGCGGACAAGTGCCTCGGCCCCCTCGGCCAGACGGCTGACGGACGAGATTTTAGGCTGTAGGTAAACGATGAAATGATTCTGGTCTATCTCTTTTTGCAGTGCGGCGGAACTCGACAGGTGGGACAGAAGATCATCATTGTAATGACGGTAGCGGCGCGAGGCCGGATTCTTCCGGTAGAATGCCTTCTTATCCTCATACATTCTGGCATCGGCGATTGCAATCTCCCGGCCGATATCATCAATGCACTCGATCCAGCGGGAGCCAATCGCGGCCCGGCAGTCGGAGTCCAGAGCAAAGCGGGCTTTCAGCTCGTGCACCAGATTCTGGAACTGCTCCTGGTTTATGTCCGGACAGATAATGACAAATTCATCGCCGCCGATCCGGTAAAAATCGGCATGGGTGAAGATACTTTTTATCCGTCTGGCACATTCTACTAAAACCTTATCGCCAAATTCGTGGCCATAGCGGTCGTTGATATCTTTTAATCCATTTACATCCAGATAGACGATTCCCACAGGTTTGTCCGTGTGGGCCAGCGCCGTCGTGTCTTCTATGTACTTGTTTCTGTTATGGAAATCGGTCAGCTTGTCGAAATAACTTAAGTGGGTCAGTAATTTCTGGCTGTCTGAGTGGCTTCTCGCAAGCAGGAGGAAATAACACAGGGTCTGGAGGAGGGGGGCGATATTCTGAATCCGGTCGGACGGAGGATTATCTACGCCAAAATAGCCGATCAGAGTTCCTTCCCGCTCCAGCGGGGCGACAACCAGGCTTGAGATGGATTGCGAATGAAGGATCTCATACTCTTTCGGGGCCATCTCACGGATCTGTTCCAAATTTTCAATAATAATGCATTCCTTGTGGGTAAAATAAGGCAGCCAGCGATCAATCCAATCGATTGGCATCTCCTGCAGAAAATCCCTCTGAGCCGAGATTCCCTCTGCGCACCATTCATAATCATTATACATTCTGCCGTCCCGGATATGGATGATATAGGTTCGGGCGGCGGAGAGAAAGCTTCCCAGATACTGGAGCACCTGGGCGATTGCCGCATCAATGTCATCGGGCTGGTACAGCATGCGGACACATTCCGTGATCATCTTGTCGGCTTCCAGGTTGGATTTCAACTGTATCTTTTCTTTTTCTGATTCTGTAGTATCGAATGCGAGTTCCATCCGCGCGATGCGCCCCTCCCATTCCACCAGGCTGTCCTTCAGGATATAGTGGCGCTTTGTCAGGGGATTGGTATATTCCCAGGTATAAATTTCTCCCTCTTTTAAAAGCGGAGTGGTGCAGAAATCGCAGGGACTGTCTTTTCCCTGAAGGGCTTTATAGCATTTTTGGCCATCCATATTGTCAATATGGAATGTTTCCTGGCCCGCCCTGTTAAGGAATAGAAGGTCATGGTTTTTAATATCGGTCACATAGATAAGCTCGGAGATGTCATTCATCGGTCCGAGAAGGCTGTCGGTCATACGGGACAGACGCTCTTCTTCTTTTCTGTTTTCTTCTTCTGCTGCCTGAAGAGCCCTTCGCCGTTTGGCCTGGCTGGAACTGAACAGATAGAATAGGAAAATCATGATGATGAAGGAGCAGTTCAGGATAAGCAGGCTTTTTTCAGCCAGATACTCCTTTTTCTCGGAAAACTGTTCCGCGGCCAGAACCGCCTGATCGGCCAGGTCAAAATAAGACTCACTGTCCTCGAAAAGCTGCTCCGTACTCCCACCGGCTCTGACATCTTCAATTTCTTCTTTCATATCTTTCCAGTCTGACTGCATCTGGAGAATCAGAGACTGGAATTTACTGCTGTTCATGCGGATAAGCCCATGTTCGCCCTTTCCGGTCTGAAGTTCTGAAATAATGCCGTCCAGTCTTTTGATCAGGGCATCATTCGGTTTATGGTTCAGCTCTTCCTTGACAAGACGCTGGGTGGCTCCGCGCACGATACCGGCATAGTTTATTACCTTTGCATTACCCTGGAGGTTGTGCAGGCAGAAAAGTGAAAAAAAGCTTGAAAGTATAAGGGCAACTGTTACGATAACAGGGAAAATTTTCTTTTGCATGAGTGCCTCCGGGCGGCTTTTTTGTGTATATGTTATATAGGATGCCGGTTCTTTATCTGATGGTCCGTTTTTATGGGAAACGGATGCTTTTATGCATAGCTGTCAGGGTTAAGCGTACCACACTTATTCACCATATGCAAGGCTCCGGGAGCAAAAGAACTGCACCGGAAAATTCCTTCTGTTAAGACGGAGGGATGGCAGGCTCATGGCCTCCCTGATGCTCTTTCGGAGTCATTCCGGTCTGCTTCTTGAAGGTGCGGTAAAAATAGTTTAAATTGCTGTATCCCACCATATCGGCGGCCTCCTTGACCGAACAGCCGTTGTGCAGAAGTTCGGTCGCCTTATTGATCCGGACGGAGTTATAGTAGGTGGTAAAGCTGGTGTTCAGATAATGTTTGAATAACCTTGCCACATTGCTTTCGCTGGTCGAGAGTGCCGCGGCGCAGTCCCCCAGATGAAGCTCTTCCATATAATGAAGATCAATATATTCCATAAGCTGGTTAAACAGCGGATTGTCGGAATAACGGTATCCCAGTACGCGCTGCATGGTTTCGCAGAACTGCTCATAGAGAATCGGTTTCAGCAGGAAATCACGGGCCTTGAGCCGCAGCGCCTGCTGGGCGTAGGTAAAGGAATTATACGCCGTAATGATGATAAAAGCCACATCCCCCAGGGGCTCATGGCTGAGCTTTTCCATGACCTGGAGCCCGTTTAAGCCGGGCATTTCGATGTCCAGGAATACAATGTCGGGGCGCAGCCGTTTGACCGCTTCCACGGTCTCATCGCCGCGGGTTGTCTCACCGACCACTTCCAGAGGGAGCTTATGTTTTTCGATAAAGTAGCGTATGATATCGCTGGAGGCTCTTTCATCGTCTGCCAGAAGAACCTTTTTCATGTTGCATTCCCCCTTCTCCATGGGATTTTTATGGTTACTGCGGTTCCGCCGCTGCCGGAGCGGATTTCATAGCGGTACTTCTCACCGTACAGGGCGTCCAGTTTGCGTGCAACCATTGACGTTCCGTGGGAGGAGCCGCCGTTGCGTGTGATGTCCTTAAGGGCGAGAAGCTCTTCCGGCTCCATCCCCTTGCCGTTGTCGGTGATCCTTACGGTGAGATAATCCTCCTCCCCATGGATGGAGACGGAGATGGCCATATGATCCCCGGATGCGGTGAAGGCATGCTTAAAACAGTTCTCCACAATCGGCTGCAGGAAGTTAAAGGGGACTTCCTCGTGCAGAAGCTTCCCGTCAATGTCATACTGAAGCTCCAGGCGCCTTCCGAAACGCATCTGCTGCAGCCCTGTATAATTTTTCAGGTAATTCACTTCCTCACGCAGCGGGACAAAATAGCTGTCGCCGCGCAGTGTATATTGAAGCATCAGGGCCAGGCTGCTGATGGCCTGGTAGGTCAGCTCCGCATTCTCACGGATGGCCGTTCCCATCATCATATTTAATGTGTTAAATAAAAAATGTTGGTTAATCTGTAAGTTGATTGCCTTTGTCTGGCTGGTCTGGAGCGAGGACTGCAGAAGCTCTTCCTGCCTCGTCTGATCGGACAGGGCTTTTTTACTGTTCTCCAAGGCTGTTTCCATCTGGGTGAAGTGATAGTAGTTGCAGATGATGTTTGCCAGCCTCTCCATAATCTGCAGGATGCCGGCCACGGTGCTGCTGGGAACATTGTAGGGCAGCTTTCCCGGAAATTCCGTCACGGCAGGTTCCATCGTCCTGACATGGCCCGCCTTTATTGCTCCCAGGTAATCTTCACCGCACACAATGGGGAGGATATAGAGGGACAGGCCGTATTGGCAGACAAATGCCGAAGGCCCTGAATTGCAGGAAGCGGGGTAAGACTCCTTCTGACGGTAGAGGGGGCAGTTAAGCGGATCCTCCACAATGTCACAGCATGTCCTGCAAAAGGCGGGATATTCCCCATTCTGATAAACCGCCGCTCCGTCACAGTCATAGATGGACAGCGGCATTTTCAGCGGGTGCAGCATCTGGCCGGAGATTTCGGAGATGGTCTGCCGCAGAAAATGCAGTTTGTCAATTTCCCTGGGCGCGGCGGGGACTTCATTTTCCTGCCCCTGCCATGCCGGCCCGTCGCTCAGTGCGGCGGGAATGGAGATCAGCAGCTTGACAATCTCTTCGTCCCCGTCGTTAACGGCTTCATGTGACATGCCGGGAGAAATATGATAGAGCTTCCCGGGAGCCAGCGGGAGCTCTTCGTCCCCGACTTTTTGGCGTCCGTATCCCTTCAGGACGTACATAAGCTGTTCGTCCCCGATATGAATATGGCGGGGCTGCTCCCCGCCGGACCGTATGGTACTGATTCCAACCTTCATTTTATCGTTTGAACCGGGGGCGGGTTCAAAGACCCAGTCGATATTACCCCAGTCCAGTTCCTGTATATTTCCCATTGCATTCACCGCCTTTGCTCCATTATATCAGGGATCCCCTATGCCGTAAAGTTGACTTGAGAATCGTTATTTTATTAACGAAAACAGGGGATTATGTACAGGAAAAAGATGGATAAAACAGACTGTTTCGTGATTATACACTACAAATGTAAGGAAAAAGTGTGAAAAAATGTGATTTTGTTCAATAAAACAATGAATTAGTTCCTATAAAAAAACTACCGTTTTATTATAATGGAATTATGAAAAACAACAGACGAAAACTACAGTATCAGGAAACCGGAAAATTAAAAATGGAGGTATGAATATGTATCTGGATAACAGCTTTGAAAAAATTAAAAAATTTGACCCTGAAATGGCGGAACTGACAATGCAGGAG
>CATWBR010000205.1 GCA_958349075.1 uncultured Clostridium sp. | reverse complement strand
GCCGTAAGCTATAATAAATATTATACCAGTATCCGTTTGGAGGAGGGTGACACGCTCTGGAACCTGGCAGAGAAGTACAATCACCATTCGGCGAAGACGATGGAGGAGTACGTGCGTGAATTAAAGAGTATGAACTGTCTGATTGACGACAGTATTCATGCGGGGAATTATCTGACCGTTACATATTACCGGGCTGAGCCTGGGTCATATTAGAGAGCGCACAGCGCAGTGGAGAATTGAACATTTATCAGGAGATGCGGGTGGCGTTAAGCCGCCCGTTGATGTTTTACGGATGGTTGCAGCCTGTGCGCTAAGCGTGTAGGCTGCCGCCGGATTGGAATGAAAACCGGATCCCCCCTGTTTTCCGGCCTTAAGTAAGGAAAAGGTCAATTGTACACCTGGCTTTATGATGAAAGTCAGAGTATAATCAGATTCAGAGTTTCATTGTAACCGTAGGATTCGATACGTAGACGGAAGCAAAGAAAGCCATATGAGAGACCAGAAGAGCATCAGCTTTTGAAGAAATTTCCATAGTTCCATCGTTATAGTAATTAGATGTCAGCCGCCTTACGGGAAGGCGGAAACCGATTAGAAGGGGGTATGAAGGTATGAAGAGAATTACAGGGGAGAAAATGTACAGAATGGCAATGGTATCCATGATGGCTTTTTTATTAGCCGGGACATCCGTTTTTACCGCAAGCGCCGGGGGACGGACCAATCAGGCCGTGTCGTCTGCAAAAGAGGGAGGAACCGTGGCGGATACTCTGCAGAGAGAGACTGCGATGGGACTGAAGCCGTTTACTAATATTGATATTGCCGTAGAACTTGCCGATGTAACTTTCTTAACTGCGGCGGATTACGGCATAGAGCTGTCATGGTGCGACGAACGGCTGAAACCGGATTATCAGGTTAAAGATGGTAAGCTTTCTGTCTTCACCCGTGAACATGGTTCTCTCGGACTTCAAAGAGTCATCGGAGGACAGGTTATCATCTACCTGCCGGAAACAGCCGTTTTGGATCACGTTTCCGTGAAGACGGATCTGGGCGGTATCCAGATAGCAGATCGTAGAATCACATCCATGCAGGCATACTGCGATGCAGGAGATATCCTGTTAAACCGGGTTTCCATGCAGACATTAAGTGTGGACACCGATCTGGGAGCATTGCAGGTTCTGGACAGCAAAGTATCCAAGTCAACATCGGTGAGAGGCGATGCGGGCGATATCTTATTGTACGGAAATATACAGGGGGCTATCGACATCAATAATGATCTGGGGGATGTATGGATGGAGACAACGGCCAAAGCCGATACATATCAATATGACCTGACGGTAGATCTGGGGAATATTTACGTGGACGGAAGTGATTACAGGCAACACTGCGCACGCCAGGGCGGCCCATCAAAACTGAAAGTGAGGGTCGACGCCGGTGAGATTAATGTGCTCTTTGCCGGCAGCAAGGCCCTGGATCCGGAAACGGCCCAAGAGGATATCGCGTATAAGGCATATATCCCCTATGGCCTGTCATATGTGGTAAGCCGCAGGGAACTGTATTATTACGGCGAACCGGTTCGCGGATTTATCGACAGAACGGCTTCAGGGAGCGGCAATAAAGACCGCTATTATAACGAGGGTGTAGATTCCGATGTTTTCCTGCAGGCAAAGTATGAACAGGGAAAACTGTCAGGAGTGGAGGAGATGAGTGAGAAACAGATTAAGGCGGTATTTGGTACTTTAAATCGCTGATAGAAAAAGAAAACTTTAGATTTTTTATACTTCAAACTTCCTTTATGGTTAAATGGTTTGCCGGATGGCAGACCAGGAACCGTAAAGGAAGTTTTCTGGAACCGGTTTACACGGACAGTTTTAAAAATTTCGGCTGGAACCTGGAGGGAAGTTCCGTACCGTCGGCCGCATTCTTGGCGTTTACTGCTCCTTATGCATGGATACGGCAAGTGCGGCCGCCCCGGCCAGGATGAAAAGGCAGGAGCCGATGACGGCCTCCGAGGGTACGGTAAATGCAGGATCCAGGTTAGGAAGCGTCATTGGATACCGGGTAAAAAGATTCTGCCTGTAAAGGTCTGCAGCCATTGGAAACGGCACAAAACCCCAGCCGAAGACAAGGGCCATCATTACAAACAGCAGTCCCGGATGTATACGGCCCACGAGCAGCCCTGTTCCCAGCACAAACACGAGTGAGGGAAGCAGTACCAGGGCGGCGGGCGCCGGAAACTGTGCCAAGGGCACGGCAGGGCCAAAGAGGTTCAGTAAAAATCCGGCTCCAAGAGCCGCGGCAAGGAGTGCTAAAATCATCCAGGCTGCCGCTGCGGCACAGCATTTTATAAGCCGGTACTGCCTCGGATGAGGGGATGACGCATTTACAAGCGTCTCCACCAGACGAGCCTTATGATTACACAGGTTCCACAGGAAAAACAGCAGGGATACGTTCAGAAGCGGCATCAGCGCCGCCAGATAACTTCCAAAGCTCCAGGGGGAAAATGGCGCTGTATGGGCCACTCCCAGAATCGTGGAGGTGGTGAGTATCTGCCGGCCGTACCAGAGAGTGACGGCTGTCAGGCCCACAAAAAACCGGCTGCATACCGTTCGGCGCAGTTCATAGTAAAATACCTTATTCACGTCCAATTTCTCCTTTCTCAAGTCCGCATGCCTCCAGAAAATCACCCAGAGTGATTGACTGGGAGTCTCCCGTCATACAGTCGGTATAGAGCCGGGACCAGATCCCGTCCAGCCGATCTTCACCCAGTTTTTGGGCGGCCCGGTAAATCATCAGGGCATTTCCGTCGTACCAGCCGGCTGCGCTGCGGGCAGCCCTTATTTCACCGGCATAGCGCTCCGGCAGCCGATCGAGATATTCCGGATGGCGGTCATAGAAGGAGGCCTGCTGTTCGGAAACGGTGTCCATCCATTTATCCACATAGTGTTCTCTGGCATAGTCGGATCCCATAATCCGGTTCATAAGGCGGTACGTAGTGTAGACCGTAACACCTTCGTCATTCCATAAATCATCTTCGGGATCGTAAAGCGTGGCCCCCAGTCCCCACCACTGATGGATAATTTCGTGGGCCAATACCTCGGCGTCTGCGGCGCCCTTGTCGGGATCGGCAAGATTTTCATCACTGAAGTATGTTTCACCCATACCGCTGATATTGCGGTTTGCAAATCCTCCGAAGAGAAAGGCCGACATCTGGATGATTTTGAACGGCTTATCTTCTGTGAACGAACGGGGCCCATAGTGCTCCGTGCAGTAAGCCACCGCCTGTTCCATCAGGCCAATCGCGCCGTTTTCCAGTCTGGACTGGTACTTCCTGCTGTAGTAGAAGCGGATCGGCATTCCGCTGCCTGTGGCAAGCTCCGTGGAAATGTAGTCTCCGGCAAAGAAGCGCAGGCGGTCGGTGCCCTGGTCGGATATCAGCCATGAAGAGGTACCGTCACCGTTTTCCGAAATCTTCTGCGTGGAACCGGTGGAAACCGGCGTCAGGGAATCCGGCAGAGTGATTTTCAGGGTAATTGGTGTGCTTTCATCTCCGATGGTGGCGCAGGCGCCCACTGTAGGAGCGACGTTACTGCCTGACAGCTCGATTCCGCTGCCGCTTATGGAATTTCCGGAAAGCAGATTTTCCTGTGCATTCCATATCCTCGGCATACCGCCGTATTCGATGATCAGGGTAATCTCCGGATCCGGAGGCAGGATGCAGCTCAGTTCCCGGGAGGCGATATAATCGTTTCCTAAATCCTCCACGTCCAGTTCCCGGCCGTTTGCCGTGATGGAGCGCACCCGGTAGCCGCTGTTTAAGTCAAAGTACAGCCTTTGTTCCCGTCCCGAAGTGTTTCGGAGCCGGTAGGCCGCCCGTCCTGAAAGGGTTCCGAGGAGATAGCTGTCAATGGACGCCTCCAACTCCGTACTGTCGGTAAACAGATACTGGTTATAGCGGTCCTCCTCCACATAGGAAGGCCAGTCCTCGGGAGAATGGTCCACAAACGGCTGTATTTGCCACAGAAGGGCTCCCAGGCCCAGCGCTGCCAGGGCAATTGCGGGAAGAACCGGCCTTTTCGCATGATGGATCAAGGAACCGAGGGCGCCTTTGCCGTACTGCCGTACACAAAGCAGTGAGAGCAGCCATACTCCGCCCAGGATACACAGCCAGACAAGACGGCTGTAGAGAGCGGTCCGCCACACGATAGCGCTTCCGAAGGCGTCGGACATGGTAGAGACAAGCGGAACATTCCACTGTGCCAGGAAATACTGGCTGCACCAACGGCCATGTGAGACTATGAATCCGGACAGCACGGCTAGAATGCTCACATCGAGCCTCCCGGTAATCTGAATCAGGGCCGCGGCCAGAACAGCGCCCATAACAAGGCCGGACAACAAAAACAGGATAACCGCAAGCCAGTAGTCGGAAAATGAAAAGACAATGTTTAATTTCCAGGCCGTGTAGGGAAGATACAGAAGGCCGACGGCCAGGGCGGTGAGAGCAGCATATGTCATGACAGCGAGCAGACGCACTGCGTGCATTGCCATAGGGGAAACCATCGTCTCCACAAGGGCGGATGTGCCGTTTCGCATGGGCTGTTCCAGAGTGGAAATCATCAGCAGGGCGAACAGGATTGTACCGGCCATACCTCCGGCTAACATTGGGTTTGCCAGGTACAGGGCCGACATGGAGTTTCCGAATGTATGGCGGTAAAAGGAGTATCCTGCCAGAGGCGCCAGGGCGGTGAGCGCCGCCGCCAGCCAGGCCATCCTGTTATGCAGCAGACGGTGGAGTTCCACACGGAAAAGAGAGAAGATTTTCATATTAATTTCCCTCCCGCGTAATTAGATAGAGATAGGCATCCTCCAGTGTAGGTTCTGAGGCCTGTGCCGTACCCGGCAGTGTGTCGGCCACACCGCGGCACAGTATGCCGGAGGCCGTATTAATCCGGGAGGTGATGTGCAGGGCAGGATCGGTTCTCATGCCTTCCCCTTCCAGAAAGACGCCCACATGCCCCTGTGCCTGCCGGATTAGCGCCTCCGGTGTCCCTGCAAACAGGATCTGCCCGTGGTGGATAACAATCAACTGGTTGCATACGGACTGCACATCTTCAATAATATGGGTGGACAGAAGTACCAGCTTGTCCTGCGCCGTCTGTGAGAAGAAGTTGCGGAAACGGATACGCTCCTCCGGATCGAGTCCGACCGTCGGCTCGTCAAAAATCAGAAATTCCGGTTCTCCCAACAGCGCCTGGGCAATTCCCACCCTCTGGCGCTGCCCGCCGGACAGGGTGCGGATCCGCGCTTTGCATTTTTCTTCCAGTCCGGTGGCTTCAATTGCGGCATTTATGGCAGTCCTGCCGTCTTTGATTCCCTTAAGTGCGGCCATATAGTCCAGGAACTGCCATACCGTCAGTTCGTCATAGAGACCAAAGTGCTGGGGGAGGCAGCCGAGCCTTGCCTTCAGCGTCCGTTCACATTTTCTCAGGGGTTCCCCGTCAACGGTTATGGAACCGGAAGTGGGCAGCAGACCGGCGACTAAAAGCTTCATTAGTGTGGATTTCCCGGCTCCGTTGGGGCCAAGAAGGCCAATCAGGCTGGGACTTTTAAGCGTCAGGCTGATTTCGGACAGCGCCTTCTTTCCGGTCGGATAGACTAAGTTCAGGTGTTCAATGTCGATTTGCATGGATATCTCTCCTCTATGTCCTTAATGTGTTTCCAGTCTAACAATTCCGTTTGCAGAGCCGGTGAATTTAATATGGATTTTATGTGGAGAGAAAGCAGACCGTCACCGCGACCCCGGCCGCCGTATTGGTGATTCTGCAGGAAGCTCCATGCCGGTCCAGTATCATCTTCACGAGATAAAGACCCAGGCCGCTTCCGCCGGTCTCCCGGCTTCGTGAGACATCAACACGGTAGAACGGCTCGAACAACTGTGAAAGAGCCTCTTTTGGAATCCGGCTGCCGCTGTTTTCGATTTCCAGCACCGGGCCTGTTGATTCCATGGTCAGCCGTACCCAGACAAGGGCTTCTTCGGGCGAATGGTTCAGAGCGTTTGCTAAAAGATTTGAGACGGCACGGCCAAGCAGGAGGGGATCCCCCGAAATCATCACGTCTGGTTCGACCTGCGTAAAAATCTGTTGTTCCCTGAGTCCTGCCAAATCAAGGGCCACATCCGCCTGTCCACGGATGAGTTCCGATAAATTGAGAGTTTCACAGCGTATGGCGCTGCCGTCCTTCTCCATGCGTGCGATTGTGAGCATCTCCTGGACCAGCTTTTCCATCCGGCCGGTCACCGCCAGAGATCTGGCCAGGTATTTGTCGCGATCCCGGTAGATATCTACTCCGGCCAGCATACCGGAGATCTGTCCCTTCAGTACCGTAACGGGAGTTTTCAGTTCATGGGAAGCGGCGGCAAAAAAGGCGGATCGCTGCTGTTCCCGTTCCCGCTCTCGTTCGATGTCGCGTTTCAGGGAAACGTTGGCCTCCTTCAGTTCGTCAAGCGCCGAGGCGAGACGGTTCGAAAGTTCGTCCATGTTCCGTTCCAGCACGCCGATCTCATCCCTGCGCGTTCCCGTACATTTCCAGGTGAAGTCCAATGCCGCAAGCTTCCTGGAAATGCGGGTGAGCCGGACGATTGGCCGGGTAATCAAGTGTGAGTAAAGGAAAGCTCCGGACAGTGAGAGAACAAACATAACAAGGATTAGATGCGGAAGAACGCGCCGCATGGCCTCCGTGGTCTGATTAATCTCGCTCATATCCGTGACGAGGCTCAGTTCATAGAGCCTGTCGCTTCCGACAAACTTTATGGTACGGTCCCAGTACGTTGATGACATCGCAATACTGTCTTCGATGACCGGGGCATCTACAGCGGCGGCTTTTGCGGTGACAATGCCTGAGTCCTCCTCCGCTGCGACGGCAGTAGTCACGAGCGCCGCTGTCGTTGATTGGGAGGTTCCATCCGACCAGGATGAGATCAAAACGGTCTCGCCTTTATCGTCCGAAATCACAACCTCTAAATTGTTTTTCACAGAAAAACGGTTCACAATCGGCTCACATGATTCAAAGGCAGCATTCTGAAGTTCTTTTACAAGTTCGTCCGCCTTTTCGCTCAGTTCGTCCGTGGCAATGGACTTGTAAGATCGCGGTGTGGCCCAGGCGATGAACAGATAGGTTGCACTGACGGCTGCCAGAAGAATCAGCACCGTCATCAGAAAAATACGCGCCGTCAGGCTCGTACGGATGTCAATGAATTTTTTCAACCCGGTATCCAACTCCTCTCACAGTTTCTATATAATCACGGTTCAGTTTTTTTCTCAGGTTTTTCATGTGGCTGTCCACAATTCTTTCATCGCCGAGAAAATCATAATTCCAGAGCCGGCCTAACAGCACGGAACGGGTCAGGACACGGCCCTGATTTTTAAGCAGTTCCCTCAGAACCTCGAATTCCCGGGCGGTCAGGCTGACTTCCTCACCGGACACGCTGACCCGGTAATCATCAAGATCCATGATGATATCTCGGTAGGTCAGGCTGTGGGATTGTGCTTCGTCTCCGGCCCGGCGCAAAATTGCGGCAATCTTCCTCAGCAGGATAGGCATGGAAAATGGTTTGGGTACATAGTCGTCTATCTGAAGGTCAAAGCCCTTTATCTGGTTTTCTTCCGCGTCCAGCGCCGTCAGCATGATAATCGGCACGTTGGACTCCCGGCGGATGAGTTCGCACACTCCGTAACCGTCAATCTTGGGAAGCAGCAGATCCAGCAGGAGCAGATCCCAGGCTCCGTGCCGGAAACAGTCGAGCGCTTCCACACCGTCGCCGGCCGCCGATACGCCGTATCCCGCATCGCGCAGGTAGGCGCAGAGCATTTCCTGAATATCCGGCTCATCCTCAATCACCAGTATTTGTTTCATATAATGCCTCCTTTTAGATCAAAGTGTAATCGTTACTGTCACAGTCTGCAAATAATCTGAACCCAATGCCGATGTTTCTATTCCAGTATATCATTCTTATTTGAATTTCATATGGATTTTATA
>CATWBR010000204.1 GCA_958349075.1 uncultured Clostridium sp. | reverse complement strand
ACCTCTGGCAGCGGGACTGGAAGGTTCTATCTGGGCCGACAAAAATGCCGAGGGTTATCCTGGCGGGCGTTTCGTTGCAGGCTGTGAACTGGCCGACAGGGTGGAAAACCTGGCAAAAGAGCGTATTAAAAAGCTGTTTGGCGCCGATCATGTAAATGTACAGTCTATGAGCGCTACAATAGGAAATGTGGCAATTCTGCGCGCTCTGCTGAAACCGGGCGATACAGTTCTTTCGATGGAACTGGATCAGGGCGGCCATTTAAGCCATGGAGCCAAATTCCATTACAGCGGAAAAATGTACCAGTCGGTATTTTACGGACTGAACAAAGAAACCGAGGAGATTGACATGGAGCAGGTGGAAAGACTGGCTAAAGAGCATCAGCCGAAACTCATCATCTGCGGAGCGTCCTCCTATCCGAAACAGATCGATTACAAGCGCTTTGGAGAGATAGCAAGAAGCGTCGGCGCTTATCTGATGGCCGATATTGCACATCCGGTAGGCCTGATTGCTGCGGGAATCATTCCTTCCCCGATTCCGCATGCGGATGTAGTCAGCAGCTCCACCCATAAGACGTGGAGGGGCGCCAGAGGCTGCGGCATTATTATGTGCAAAGAAGAACTTGCCAAAAAGATTGACACCCAGGTATTCCCGGGACTGCAGGGAGCACCCAAGATGGATATGATCGCCGCGCGTGCGGTACAGGCGCTGGAGAGTATGTCTCCTGTTTATAAGGCATACCAGCAGCAGGTATATGACAATGCCCAGGCGCTGGCGGACGAACTGTTGAAATGCGGCCTCCGCCTCGTTTCCGGCGGAACCAATACGCACCTGATTCTTGTGGATGTCCGTAACTTAATCCCTTCCGGCAAAGAGGCGGAGGCGGTTCTGGAATCCGTAGGAATTGTAGTCAATAAAAATATGATACCTTATGATCCGCAGAGCCCGAAGGTGACAAGCGGAATCAGAATCGGGACACCGGCCCTTACTACCCGCGGACTTAAGGAGGATGAAATCCGTGAGGTTGGACGCCTTCTGGCGGAAACTCTTAAAAACAGCGGCAGTGCCGAGGCTCTCGATAAGATCCGCGTGCGCGTGGCCGGGATTGCTGCGGCACATCCTCTGTTTGATGAGGACAAATGGCTTGCCTGATAAGTTCTTTATATACATACGTTCCGTCCCCCATCCCTGAATGGAAGCGGGGGCGGAACAGGATCCATGAGTGGACTGGGGAAGGGGATAAGAATGAAAGAAAAGAAAAAAATGCCAATGTTTGCGAAAATAGCCATTGGTTTTGTTCTGGGGATTTTAGCCGGTGTTCTTTTGAGGGAAAGAGCAACCGTTTTTGAGCCGATAGGCGATCTTTTTATGCGTATGCTGAAAATGCTGATTCTGCCGCTGGTTTTCAGCGCGATTATCAGTGGCCTTACCAGCATACCGGATATGAAAAAAATATATAAAATGGGAATCAAGGCATTCATTCTGTTTGTAGTTATGACGGCGCTGGCAATCCTGACCGGTATTGTCTTTGCCAACCTGTTCCAGCCGGGAGTGGGATCGGCGATCCAGATGCCGGTGGCGGATACCGGGGACGCCACGGATGTTTCCTTTATCTCAACAGTCCTGAATATGTTCCCGACCAATGTGTTTGCATCATTTTCCAGCGATAATATGCTTCAGGTAATTGTTTTCGCATTCTTCTTTGGAATCTGTATCGTAATGTGCAAAGAGAAGGCGGAACCGGTGAAAGTGTTCTTTGACAGAACAGCGCAGGTGATGTATAAGATGACCGATATCGTCATTTCCTTTGCCCCATTCGGCGTGTTTGGCTTAATGTCCGGCATGATAGGAAAATACGGCCTCTCCACACTGCTTCCCCTGGGAAAATTTATTATTGTCCTGCATGTGGCGCTGATTGTCTTTATATTTGTTATCCAGGCCGGCCTTGTGGCCATCGGCGTCAGGATGAACCCAATCAAATTCTATAAGGGCATCTTCGGGGCGATCAGCATGGCCCTGGCAACAGACAGCTCGGCTGCGGCTCTGCCGGTAGCAATCAAGGAGCTGCAGAATAATCTCGGAGTTTCCGAGGCAATTGCCAGCTTTATCATGTCGGTTGGTACGAATGTCAGCAAGAGCGGAAGCGCCCTGTATCAGGGAATGACTGTAATCTTCATCGCCCAGGTGGCGGGAGTGCAGCTTTCAATGGCGCAGCAGGTAACCGTTTTCGTCACGGCTCTTCTGGCTTCATTAGGAACCGCCGGTGTTCCGAGCGCCAGCATTGTCATGTTGACAATGACACTGGGCAGTGTTAATCTTCCGTTAGAGGGCGTTGCATTGATGACCGGAATCGACCGTATTATCGGAGGCCAGAGGACACTTCCGAACGTAATCACCAATGCCGCCATATCGGCTATCCTGGATCGGCAGGAGAAAATAGAACAGGGGCAGCAGCCTGTGTAAGGAGGATTTTAAATGGCTAAATTACTGACGGGAGCGCCCGTTGCAGCAGCGCTGAGCGCTGAGCTTTCGGAACGGGTGGAACGGCTTAAGGCGGCCGGGATTACACCGGCCCTTGCAATTGTCCGGATTGGGGAACGTGCGGCCGATCTGTCCTATGAGCGGGGCGCTTCCAAACGGTGCGCGGCAATCGGAATCGAAGTGAAGCATATCTTTCTTGAGCCGGACTATCAGCAGGAGGAGCTGATGGCCGTTGTGCAGCAGATTAACGGGGATCCCGGAATTCACGGCTGTCTGATGTTCAGGCCTCTGGCACGGCGGGAGGATGAATTGGCAGTCTGCGCGGCCCTGAAACCGGAGAAGGACATGGACGGTATTACGGCCTGGTCCCAGGGAAACGTGCTTTCCGGTGAGGAGGGCGGCTTTGCGCCATGCACCGCCCAGGCGTGCCTGGAAATTCTGGACTATTACGGATACCCTCTTAAGAGTTCACGCGTCACGGTCATCGGAGCGAGCATGGTGATTGGAAAACCGGTCGGTATCATGCTGTTAAACAGATGCGCGACACTGACCATGTGTCATATCGACACCGTGGACACGGCTTCCCACTGCCGCGGGGCAGAGATACTGATTTCCGCCGCAGGCTGTGCGGGGCTGGTAAATAAAGATTATGTATCTCCGGGCCAGGTTGTGCTGGATGTCGGCATCAACACCAGTCCGGAAGGAAAACTGTGCGGCGATGTGAAATTTGACGAGGTGGAGTCCATTGTGGAAGCCATCACCCCGGTGCCGGGAGGCGTTGGGACGGTGACATCGACCGTATTGTGCAAACACGTGGTGGAAGCTGCGGAGAGAATGTACAGAAAATGACCGTGCTGCTGCGGGACGGCGGCCAGCGGCAGCAGAAAAATATAAAACCGGGGCAGTGCGTCCATAATGGACACGCTGCCCCGGTTTTTGCCTGCCTACTGTTTCTTTAGAAGCCTCAGTTCTTTCTTTATAAAAACAACAGTTACGGCAAAGGAGATTAGATCGGCCGCAGGGGTTGCCAGCCAGATTCCGGTAATGCCGGTAAAAGCCGGAAAGAGAAGGGCGAAGGGAATCAGGAGGATGAGCTGGCGGAGGGAGCTTAAGATGACGGACTGTTTTACCTTTCCGATGTACTGGAAGTAATTTGCGCTTACCATCTGAAATCCGGCAAAGGGCAGCGTAAGGCTGAAGAGACGCAGGCCGGGAACGGCCATGGCGGTCAAAGCGGGATCGCCGGTCCCTCCGAATGCCCCGACGATGGCGCCGGACGCTAGCTCGATGAGAAGAAACATACCGCATGCAAAGACGGTGGCATATGTAACGGAGAGCTTTAATGCCTTTTCAACACGCGGGTAATTCCCGGCGCTGTAATTAAAGCCTAAGATGGGCTGTATTCCCTGGCCGAGGCCGATCACCGGCATATAGACCGTCATCATCGTGTTGTACATAATTCCATAGGAAGCAACGCCAAGCGTTCCACCGTAGAATGCGGCGGTGTGGTTGAAGGTCAGGGAGACGAGGCTGAGTGCGAACTGCACGATCGAGGCGGGGAGACCGATGGAGAGAATACTTCCGGCGCCGTCCGGCCTTATGCTGCCTGACCGGAGGTTTGCGGGACAGTTTGCAGAGCGGAGAAAGCGGATCGCCATGATCATGCAGGCGCCGTTGCCAATCACCGTTGAAAGGGCGGCTCCGAAGACGCCCCATTTGAAGACGAAGATAAAAACGGCGTCTAAAACCGTATTGGTTATTACGCTCAGCAGAGAATTCAGGAAGGCTCTTTTGGCGTATCCCATTCCTTTTACGCAGTTGTTCATCGACTGCGCCATGATAAAGAAACAGGAACCGCTTAAAATGACGGATATATATTCCCTGGCGTATGCAAGATTCTCCTCAGTGGCTCCGTAGAGTCGGAGCAGGGGAGTGACGGTAAACAGCCCCGTAACGGTGATTGCGGCGGCAAACAGGAGGGAGAGAAGGAAGGCGCTCCCGATCACTTTTTCTGCGCCCGCCCTGTCGTCTTTTCCGAGCCTTAATGAGATGGAGGCCGACGAGCCGGCGGCGATCAGCAGTGAAAGAGCCTGGATAATGAGGACAATTCCAAATGAAATCGTCACGGCGGACAGGGCGGCGGTACCGACGCTTTTTGCTACAAATATGCCGTCTATAGCCGTGTTTAACGCGTTTAAGAGCAATGAAAGGATGGCTGGAGCCGATAACTCCCGGATTAATTGGGAGATCGGAGCGGTTTTGATTTTTTCTGATAAGTCCATGACAAATACCTCCTGATGCGATTTTTTTTAATATACGAGTAATCACTCATATTCATAAACGTGATTATATACTCATGTTTTTGCCCTGTCAAGGAAAATATGAGTAATAACTCATTTTGTCTCTTGACGTTTCAGGAAAGGGAGGATAGAATAAAGAGCAGGGAGGATGGACAATGGATACAGAAAAGACAATCAGACAACCGAAACAGAAACGCAGCATGGAGATGAAGGAAAAAATCCTGAGCTCCGCCATGGTGCTGATCTGTGAAAAGGGATTTTTTCAGATGACGACCAATGAGATCGCAAAGGCGGCAGGAATTTCAATCGGCAGCCTGTACTCTTATTTTTTGGATAAAGACACGATTCTGGCGGAGCTGCTTGAGCGGCACCACAATCATTTCATGACGGTTTTCCAGACGCTGAATACGGAGATGAACAGGAGGCTGTATACGGAGAATCTGCATGAATGGCTCCGGTGCCTGGTGATAAAACTGATAGACCTGCACCTTTCCGTAAAGGATTTTAACAGGGCGCTGGAAGAGCTTTATTACGCAAAACAGGATGTGGCCGCCGTGTTAGATCTGCACAGGGAAGAGATCAGGAAGGCCGTCCTCGAACTTTTGACCCGGAATCAGGACAGGGTCAAAGCAGGCGATCTGGAAGCGGCGTCCGTTGTAATTGTGGATTTCATCGATGCCCTTGTGGACCGCATCGTATTTAAAAGCACTCCGATAGAGAAGGAAAGAATCCTGAATACCGGGGTTACGATGCTCTATGAAGCCTGTTTTTATCCTGAGAGTGAGAAATGATCCATTTCCTGAGGATAACACAGCCGCGTCCGCCATACTATTAAGTAACAGGGAGCGGACCAGGTCGCGTGATATGCTGAAAGAAAAGGAATACCGCCGGGAGGCGGCTTTACAATATGCCAAACAGTGGGCACTTAGCAGGAACCCGAGATATCTCGATTTTGAACATATGGGAGGGGACTGTACAAATTTTGCTTCGCAGTGCATTTATGCGGGGAGCGGAGTCATGAATTACACTCCGGTGAAGGGCTGGTATTACAACAGCGGCTATGACAGGACCCCGAGCTGGACGGGGGTGCAGTACCTCTATAATTTTCTGGTTGGAAATAAGTCGGTGGGGCCTTACGCCGTGGTGACGGATGAGAAGGGAATACAGCCCGGAGACATTGTACAGCTTGGCAACGGAAGCTGGTATTATCACAGTCCGGTGATTGTGGCGGTGGAGAACGGACGTATTTATCTCGCGGCACACAGTTATGACGCCTATATGCGCCCTCTGGACTCCTACCAGTATGAACAGGCCAGATACCTTCATATAAAGGGTGTCCGTGTCTGGGGAGCATAGAGGAGGCCGGATTTTAGAAGTGCAGGCGCAGGAAAGGGAGAGTCCTTTCTGCGCCTGCACTCTGCATTTAATGATTCAGATGTTCCGTCTCATATACGGGGGCGTCCGCCCTCTCCGCGATAAAGGTGCGGTGGGCGTTTCTAACCTGTTCCCGGCATCTTGCCATGAGCTCGGGAAAACCGGTCCACTGTTCCAGCAGGGCGTTCTGGTTCAGTTTCTCCTCAAGTAGGTGGACCTGGATTACAAGGTTATAATACAATTGGGAATCAATGTGATCGGTGTGACATATTTTTGCCAGAAGTTCCGTTACAGCTTTATATTTGTCCCAGAGCTGCCTTGTGGCTTTTGCCCTGTTAAATGGTAGGATACGGCAGTTTATAACGTATGCTGCGGCAGCTCCGGCCAGAATATAGGAGAGCCGGATGAGAAAGACGCCGCCGACTGCCTGCAGGCCGAATGCGTTCATAAATACGGCGCCTCCCATTGCCCCGATGGTTGAGCAGGTGAAGGTTTCCGCGTAATCCGTAAAATAGAAAGACAGATAACCGGACAGCATCATGGCCGCGGTGCGGCCTGCGGGGGAGGGGATCAGCGAGTAGACGGCGACGGAGATAAGGCCTCCCGCGGCCGTGGCGGCAATTCTCTTTTTCATTTTTACCGGGACGTCGTCCGCATAGGGGAGAGATACGGAGGCCATTGTGAACAAAAGCCATTTTCCGTGCGGAAGGGAGAGGGACTGGACGAGCAGGGTTGACGCGGAAAGAAGCAGGGCGGTGCGGAGGGCATAGATGAACCGGACCGGACTCAAATCAAGGGCGGCCTGGATACGGAGTTTCAGCGACTGGATGCCTGGACGGTAGTTTCTCTTATTTTGGGGATCCGCCATGTGCATCAGGCGGTCGTTTATGTAGTTTAACAGTTTTTCCGCCGGATTTGCGCCGTTCCCGTCCCCATCTATGGCGGTATTGGGGGACGGGAGCGGAAGCTCTTTTATTTCCTGGTGAAGGAAGGCGCGGAAGATTCTAAGCCGGTTCATCGTCACCTGGAGGAGGGAGCGGTCCTGGTCAGACAGTTCCCCGGGGAGTTCCTGCAGTAAGAAGAGCAGATGCTCAAGCCCACGTCCTGCATCGATCATGGAAAAACCGGCGTCGGAAACGCAGAATGCTTTTTTTCTTCTGTCATATACGATTTTACTGAGGCTGCAGAGTTTGTGATGGATGTCTCCGGAATCTGGTTTTACGCCGTTTCCGTCGAGCCTTCCGGTGATATAGGAGCAGATGCAGTCGATCATACCGCTCAGTACATCCCTGGCCGTTTCGTCTACATGTTTTCTCCCCATAACCCACTGGTAGAGCAGAATGGATGCAGCGCCCGTCACCATGGCAAGAAGACGTCCCGGAAGGCGCGCGGCGTCCACGGGGGAAATGAATATGAGGAACAGGTAGGACAAAATGTAAGGAAAGTACATATGTGTGGAGTATTCATAGGTATACGTATACAGGATGACAAACAGTGTGATAAAATTGAGAAGGAAAGACGCCGGAGCGGGGAGCGTGTTTACCAGATAGGCGGCCAGCGCTATCCAGACCAGCATAAACGACTGGACAGCCAAATGCCGGAACGGTGTGGCCGTCAGATCCCGGACCATGGATGCGGACATTAAAATTGTGAATATAACGCCTGCGATTGTATTTTCCGGCCCGAAAAGCAGGGTAAAAAGATTGACGTATGCGATGATGAAGATAAAGCTTAAAGTGCTGAAGCGAAATTGTTCCCTGATTCTGGCGGGAATTTTGAAAGTATTGGCCATAGAACGATGCATCTCCTTTGCGGCGGTTTTAACCGGGTATTGATTTTCAGACTGGATGTTGTATAATTGTGATAATGATAGAAACATGA
>CATWBR010000203.1 GCA_958349075.1 uncultured Clostridium sp. | reverse complement strand
ATTTGTATTATTTTTGTAAGGAAGTGCATATGAACCTTCGTCAATAAAGTTTGGAAGGAACTGCTTTTTATTGTTATTTTAAAATTTGCCTTTGACACCTTCGATTACTCAAACGTATTACTGAAAAAATATAATTTACTCAAATACCGGTGGACGTTTCAGGCTGGTGATAAGACAAAATACTTTACAGATTTTGTCTATCCCGGAACAGGACTGCCGAGCAATTTCAGGGGGATGCGAAAGATGAAAGAAGAAGCAAACAATCGTGATATGATAGAATTATACGACCGGTTTAAAAAGGCCAATATGAGCCAGGCTGCCTTTTGCAGAAAGGCGGAGGCGATGGGGATTAAAATTTCTGAATCCACAATGACTAATTTAAGAAAGGGAGTTCAGATATCCGGCGCGTCGATTAAAAATATACTGACGGTTTTAGGTTTAACCCGCTCCGAGTTTTACATGGAGATTGACAGAGAAGATGAACCTGAAAAGGAGTCCGAAAAAACTTCTTCCTACAGAGGCGGTTTCATTACAGATAAAAATGATCCCGCGTATAACGGATACACCGGATACTTCCACGTCTATTTTTTCCATACCCAGAAAGAAAGAGAAGACCTTCTGCATGGTATCCTTCACCTAAGTGATGAGGTTAATGAAAACGGTTTTTTCAATGCATCTTTAATACTGTACACCGGAAGCGTTTCTTCGGATAATAAGCTGATGGAAAAGCATTATAAGGGAGGATATATCATCTCCAAACCCATGTTGTCTGTATACTGCTACCTGGAGGACGAGGATTTTGGTGAGATTTCATTCATCGTCTTTGATCACTTCCACATTCGCAAAGAGACTCTGCACTGCAAGCTTGGAAGCGCCATCACTGTTTCCAGCGGAGTACAGAAAATTCCCACGCTGCATCGCATTATGCTGTGCAGAAAAGAGCTTACGGGGGAGCAGACAAAAATCATAAGGGGACAGCTCCGGTTAAACAGCCCCAAAATTATCTTAACAAAGCAAAAGTATAAAGAACTTCAGGAGAGCCGCCAACTCTCAGAAGCCTTCCAGGATAAACTCCGCGACAGCGTGCGTCTTGAAAGTTTTTATGTTGTGCAGGAAAGCAGCCTGATCTCGGAAGAGAGCGGGGGGCTGGATTTCGAAAAGTCACTCTCCATCCTGAAAGATTATTCGATCGCTCCGCAATACAATAAAGTTGGAAGGCGCTCAAATCTTCAGGTGTTTGAACTCTACAGACAATTAACCTCTGTCCTTCAACCGGTTTCCGGTTCTGAGAAATCAACAGATAAAAATAAAAACTAATTTATTAGAAAATAAAGAGGACTGCAGCAGTCCTCTTTATTCTATATCGCCTGCTTCCTTCACAGCCACCGCGGCACTTTCCGCCGCCCGGCTGTCAAATGCGGACGGAATGATAGCCGGTGGCCATATCCTCACAGGGCCGCTCTCTTACTCAATTTTTCATCTTGAAAACAGCCTCCTGAACTCCTTCACCTGCGTTCTCCCAATCGGCAGCAAATCCTTCTCATAATATCTCATCTTAAGGCTGTACCCGCTGTTATAAGTGGGAATCATCTCAAGCACATAGTCGAGATTCACCAGATAACTTTTATGTATTCTGAAAAACCGGCAGTTTTTCAGCCTGGTTTCATAATAATTCATCGATTCATTCTGGAGATATGCTTTTTTTGCCGTGTGAATCTTACAGGAGCGCTTCTCCGTCTCAATAAAAACGATATCTGCCACATCCAGCACCTGGAAGCTGGCTCCGGCATTCACCATGATCTTGTTGATGCCCATCTCCCTTGCCCCTGCCGCCTCGACTCTGCTTTCCTCCAGCCTTCCCATCGTCTTCCTCACCCGATCGAGATCAAAGGGTTTCAGAAGGTAATCCGTGGCTCCCAGCTCGAATGCCTTTACCGCATATTCCCTGTATGCCGTGGCAAATATAATCTGAGCCTCCGGCAGCCTGCTTTTTATCATAGACGCCAGCGTCGTTCCATTGGCCCCTCCCAGATCAATATCCACAAAGCAGACGTCAAATTCCTCCGTATCAAGAAGCTGCATCAGCCTGTCACTGCTCTCGGCCTCTGTGATTTCCGCCTCGGGGCTGCACTGTCTGATCAGATATACCAGCTCGCTTCTTGCAGGACGTTCATCATCTACTACCGCTATCCTCATCCGTCTTCTCCTTCTGGTTTGGAATGATCATGCGCACAATGGTCCCCGAACCGCCGGAAATAATCTGTAGTCCGGCGCTTTTTCCATAAATCCCTGTCAGCCTCCTCTGGACATTCAGCATTCCGATCCCATGGCTCTCATTCTGATGCGGCAGCTCCGTGCTGCTCTCATAAAGCCGATCTACAACTTTTTTGTCCATTCCGGGGCCATTATCTATCACATCGATCATCGTTGACTTATCTTCCTTCCGGATGCGGATTGTCACCTGTCCCTTATCCCTTTTCATCGCGCCGTGGCGCACTGCATTTTCCACGATAGGCTGCAGTATCAGGTTCGGCACGCGGCAGGTGCAGTCTTTCGGCTCAGCTTCGATTTTTATCTTCAGGTGTTCCTCGAACCTGGCCTCCTCCAGCATCAGATAGGCTTTTACATGCTCAAGCTCCGTCTCCAGTGTCACCCTGCTGTCGATATCCTCCAGCATATTGCGGAAATAGGAGCTTAAGGCCATCAGAAGTTCCCTGGCCTTCTCCGGCTTTTCCCGGCAAAAGCATGAGATTGTATTTAAAGCATTAAAGAGAAAATGAGGGTTAATCTGGGATTGGAGCGCCTTGATCTCCGCCTTCCTCAGATGTTCCTTCTGTTTCTCCATATCTACCAGTTTAAACTGGGTTGCAAAATAATTCGCGATACCTGTTACAAATTCGATATCTGCCCTGTAAGAATAGGCATTCTTTCTGACCATCATAACAAAAGAGAGCACATCATCCTCCCCTCGGACGATCGGCGCCGAAAGGATCATATTTTTTTCATACAGCGGATAAAATGCATCCTCGGGCAGAGGCACTTTGCTGCTCCTGGTCGTCCTGTAAGTTGTGGTGGCCGTCAAAAGCCTGGGATAAGAAGTCTTGTTAAGCTCGATATCATCAAATGCACTGCTTCTGCCCAGAAATTCATATCCTTTTACCACCGCCACTCCGACACATTTATATTCGGACATAACGATTTCAATAATTTTCTGCATACTGCTGCGGTTTGTCTCCGCGTCGGCCAGGTAAGGGGCACACCGTTCGGCCGTTCTAAGGGCCAGCGCCACGTTGACCGCCACCTTCAGATCTTCATTGTTAAAAATCGTCTTAAAAATACTGAAAAAGATAACCATACCGAAAGAATTTATGATTACCATGGGCACCAGGACAATTTTTACAATCTCCAGCGCCTCAATAAACGGCCTTGTCAGTATGAGTATAAGAATCATATGGATTGCTTCCGCGACAAATGTGCTCATTAAAAGAAACCAGTTGGAATACTGCCTGTTTTCCCTCCTGGCATATCCAATCCAGGAACCGATCATCCCATGCAGCATGGCCGCCAGTACACATGCCAGGGTACTGATACGCTCCGGAAAAATCAGATACCGGTGGATCGAGGCAATGACGGCCGTGGTCATTCCAGAAACGGGACCTCCCAGAAACCCGGCAGAAAGCACGCCTATGACACGGGCATTGGGAAGGGCTCCCTCCACCTGTATCCCGATATAGTCGGAAATAATGCAGAACACACCGAAAATCCCGCCCAGAACAAGCTGGTTCCTGACTTTTCTCCCGACGTTCCGGCCTCCGTTTTCCTTCTCATTACCCTCATTGAGCAGAATCTCCTGGACAAACTGGATCTTGGTCAGCATCAGCGCCAAAACAATCAGCAAAGAGATATTCATACAGACACTCATAATAACATCATATACCATCGTCATCCCCCAATTCCGGCTTCTTAGAATAATCGAAAAGGGGCGCTGCGGAATCCTGTGCAGTCCCGCAGCACCCCATCATGCCGGTTTTAGCCACTCTTAGAAAAGCTACGTCACCATTGTAACATTTTTTTTCGCCAATGTCTTCTGTAAAATGACGATAGCCGCGCAGATGGCAATACCGATAATATCGGTGAGCAGCCCGCTGTCGATCAGGAGATATGCACCTACAAAACAGAGGATCCGCAGTGCGGCATTTACCTTCTGGAACAGGAAACCTTCCACCGCAACACTGATCAGGAAGACGCCTATGGCCGCCGTGATGGCTACCTGGATTCCTCTGGCTATCGGTGTGTCGAGGAGCAGAAGTTCCGTATTATACACAAACATATAAGGCAGGATAAATCCGGCCAGGGCCAGCTTCACCGACGCCCATCCCGTCTTCATCGGGCTTCCCCCCGCTATGCCTGCCGCAGCAAACGCAGCCAGGGCAACCGGTGGTGTCAGGTTTGCAAACATTGCAAAATAGAAACAGAACATATGGGCCGCGATAGGCGGAATTCCCAGTGTCACGAGGGCCGGAGCCGCAATCGTGGATGTAATGATGTAGGAAGGAATGCTCGGAAGCCCCATACCGAGGATCATACACGTTACCATCGTAAACATCAGGGTAAACATCAGGTTCTGGCCGCCAATCTGGATGATGGTGCTCGCCATGTTGAGGGCGAAACCGGTGATGCTGCTCACGCCTACAATAATGCCGACGCAGGCACAGGCGATGGCAACCGATACGGTCGACTTGGCGCTGGCTACCATGGCGTCGATAATATCATCCAGGCTCATCCTTGTATTCGGACGCAGTTCTGCGACAACAATTGTAAATATAATGGTATAGAATGCCGCCATAATTACCGTCTTACCGCTGAAGAACAGCATATAAACCAGGAAAACCAACGGGATCGCCAGATGGCCGTATTCTTTCATGACCTCCCTAATCTTGGGAAGCTGATCCTTCGGTGTCCCCTGCATTCCCATTTTTTCGGCACGCATCTGAATCTGGAGCAGGATGCCAATGTAGTATATAACGGCCGGAATAATCGCGGACACAAGCAGAGTGCTGTATTTAATTCCCAGCGTCTCCGCCATGATGAATGCCGCCGCCCCCATAACAGGAGGCATCAACTGGCCGCCTACGGAACCGGTCGCAACGATGGCGCCCGAGAACTCGTTGTCATATCCCGTTTTTTTCATAAGCGGGATGGTAAAGGAACCGGTTGTCACAACTACGGCCACCGCGGCGCCGTTGATCATGCCCAGAAGACCGGATGCCACAACCGCCACTTTGGCAGGACCGCCTTTACTCCCGCCGGCGAGAGCATTTGCAATATCATTGAAGAATTTGCCCATGCCGCATTTATTCATAATCTCGCCAAATGCAATAAACAGGAATATGTAGGTCGAGGCCACGTTAACCGAGGAACCGTAGATACCCTCCGTGTTGGCGAAGAAATGGCTCATCAGCTTCTGCCACGTGTATCCTCTGTGAAGGAAGATTCCCGGAATATCGATTGGAATCAGCCCCTGTTTTGTGCCCATCAGGCTGTATGCAATAAAGATAATACCAAGAATCGGAAGCGCCATGCCGCATACACGTCTTGTGGCCTCCAGCACCAGCAGTGTAAGCAGGGTTCCTATTATAACGTCCATGGAATTCGGCTTGCCCGCCCGGTTGATAATATTGAAGTAATCAAGCCACATATAAAGAGGCACCGCTGCCGAGAGCGCCATCAGAATATAGTCATACCATGCAATCACCTTGCGGCTGGCCTTTTTCGTTGCCGGATACATGGCAAATGCAAGTATCAGAATCATTGATACATGGAGAGACCGGTGTTTCAGCGTTTCAGGCATCCAAAAACCGGATGCAAATACGAGGTGGTACAGTGTCACCGCAATCGCAAAAATCTTATATACCCTCGCAACCATAGGTGATACAAATGTACGCGTCTTGCTCTCTTTATCAAACTTTTCGAGGAGTTCCCGCTTTTCTGCATCCGTCATTTCAGCTTCCGGTTTCTCATCGGCCTTTGCCTGTTCCGTTCTTTCCAAAGCCGTCGTTTCCGGACTTGTGATATCCGGGGCCGTATCCCCGGGCGCTCCTGAATTTGTCTCAGAAACAGGATCCCGCCTCTTCTCTTTACCGCTCATTTCATATCCTCCTTTCCCTATTCGATACAGAGCACCATCTTCTCATGGTGAGGCATATCCTCTCCCCTGATCAGAAGCCGGCCGTTCAGGCCTATCTCTTTTAATGCCGTCTGTGAATTAATCCAGTTAAACTGAGGAAATTCACTCCCTATATCGTCCATATAAATCAGTCCGTCTTCGTACCGGTAGGTGCAGTCCATTTCCGCCGGGATTCCGGCTCCAAAACCCGCTACCGAGATTGTATTTAACAGAAAACTTCCGTTTTTTTCTACCTCGTAATATTCGTTCCATGGGATATGCTCGAAAGAATGCTCCCAGCCGAAGTTCAGTTTATCCCCGGTCTCCACCGGCACTCTCACGTAAGTCTCTCCCGTCTCCTGGTTCCTTATGACCAGATACTCCCTCTGCCGCAGCCCGGAAGCAGCGGCAGAGAAAATGACTAGCGCCGATACAATCAGCAGGAGGGTGAGTTTAGTTCTGCGGCGTCTCATATCCGTGATCCTGCCACCATTTTGCTGCGCCGTCGTGGAGTGGGATCTTGACGTCATCAACGCCGAAGCTTACGTCAATGTTCTTATCCGCCGTGTTGTGGGAGGCTTTGATGCTTCCGATATCATTAAAAATGCAGTCCATCATATCGTATACCATGTCATCTGAAAGGTCTTTGTTGACAATCATGATATTGTAGACAAATACACTCTCAACATCCTCTTCATTGTTATATGTGTCGGCCGGAATGATGCTTGCCGCAAAGAACGGATATTTTTCAATCAAGTGATCTCTTCCCGCCCCGTCGATCGGCACGATTACCATGTCGTAGCTGAAGGCCAGCTCACTGACTGTTGAGTTTGGAAGTCCCGAAGTTACGAATGCCGCGTCACACTGGCCGTTTTTCATCTGGTCAATGGCCTCGCCGTATGATAAATAGTCCACATCGCTGTCCTCATAGGTCATTCCGTACGCCTCATAAATCATACGTGCGTTCAGTTCCACACCGGAGTTCGGCGCACCCACGCCGACACGTTTGCCCTTCAAATCTTCCACACTCTTGATACCCGTGCCTGCCGTTGTAACAAGCTGGACATAGTTCGGCCAGAGGCGCATTACTGCGCGGAGGTCGGAATTTGGCGCGTCAAAAGCCCCAAAACCTTCATAAGCCTGCATGACGGAATCCTGCATCGCAATGGCCAGTTCGGCCTCCCCGGCGGAAATCAGGTTAATATTCTCAACGGAAGCCCCCGTTGCCTGTGCCGATGTTTTATATCCCGCATTGCCGAGAACGGTTGCAAAAGCTCCTCCAATCGGATAGTAAATACCGCTGGTAGGACCGGTTGCAATTGTGACAAATTCTTTCGCCCTGTCAATGTTTACAGCAGAAGCCTGGCCGCTTTCCCCTTCAGCTCCCTGCGTAGCCACTGTCGGTACCGGCGCCGCGGAACTTCCCGCATCGGATGTCCCCGTGCTGCCACCGCATCCCGCAAGTGATGCCGCCATTGCCAGACATGTAATACATGCAATAACTGATTTCATTTTTTTTCTCATATCCCGTACCCTCTTTCTTAAATGTTCACCGACTTTTTATAATTATTTAATAATTATGAGCTAATTTTACAGTTCCTTAACATCAGCGTCAACGGACCTTGTACAAACTGCCCAAAATAGCGCATGAAACGTGGAAATCTATGTATAAAACGCAGACAAAATAAGCCGTTTTCGCCGCTGCCGGAACGGATGGTAAAATCCGGTGCAGACAATGTGCAAAACAGGGCTGGATCATGTCGGAACGATTTGCTACAATAAGATGAGATAACGGTGAAAGGGAGGAAGATAAATGGACTACCGCAGATTTCAGAACACAATCATAGCCAGAATTGACAAAGGGGAAGAAATCCTCG
>CATWBR010000202.1 GCA_958349075.1 uncultured Clostridium sp. | reverse complement strand
CCCGGGAGGAACCTGAAAGTCCAGAAAACATAAGATTTTATTTATTTTAGGATAGGAAGGATTAATTATGGAAAATCGCAATTATTTCACAGAGCGTGATGTAGAACGCCTGGAGAAACAGGCGGTACAGCTCAGGCAGGATATCATTTCGATGATACATTCTGCAAAAGCCGGTCATCCGGGAGGTTCCCTGTCGGCGGTGGAAATGGTAACAGCCCTGTATTTTCATGTAATGAACATTAAACCGGAGGAGCCGCTTTACGCGGACCGGGATCGTTTTATCCTCTCCAAAGGACACTCCTGCCCGGTACTGTATGCAGCCCTGGCACGCCGCGGATTCTTTGACCCGGCGATACTGAACACGCTGCGCCAGTATCACTCCATCCTTCAGGGGCATCCGGACATGAATAAGGTGCCGGGTATCGATATGACGGCAGGATCCCTCGGAAACGGCCTCTCGGTGGGTGTGGGAATGGCACTTTCAGCCAGGCTTCACCACCAGGATTATATGACCTATGTCATGCTGGGGGACGGAGAGATACAGGAAGGCATGGTCTGGGAGGCTGCGATGGCGGCCGGCCACCATAACCTCAAAAACCTGGTAGCAATTGTGGACTGCAACGGCGTCCAGATTAACGGCTGGGTGAACGATATCATGACGGTTGAGCCTCTGGGAGACAAATGGCGCGCCTTCGGCTGGAGGGTCGTGGAAGTAAATGGCCATAATATGAAGGATGTGCTCACGGCGCTCCACACGGCCAAGACCATGAGGAACCCTACGGTCATCCTGATGCGGACCGTCAAGGGCAAGGGAGTCTCCTTCATGGAAGACGATTCGTCATGGCACGGAGCGGCGCCCGATGACGAACAGCTTGTAAAGGCAATCTCTGAGATAGAGGAAGGAGGTGTTGTATAATGGCAAAGACGCTTGCAACCAGAATGGCATTCGGCCATGAACTGATAGAAATCGCAAAAACAAACGAAAACTTTGTAGTCTGCAACGCCGATACCAAGGCATGCGGACTGGAGAAATTCGGAAAATACTTTCCCGAAAGGGAGTTCTCATTCGGTATCGCCGAACAGAACATGGTAGGAGGCGCAGCCGGACTGGCGGCCTGCGGAAACAAGGTGTTTCTCGCAACATTCGCGGTTTTCGCTTCCATGAGAGCCTGCGAGCAGGTGAGAACCTTCGTGTGCTATCCGAATCTGAACGTGACCGTAATAGGGACCCACACGGGACTCCAGGTCGGCGGTGACGGAGCCACCCATGCGGCGATTGAGGACGTGTCCATCATGCGCGCCTTTCCAAACATGACGGTGGTACAGCCTGCAGATGCGGTATCTGCAAAAGCCCTGGCCCACGCGGCGGTAGACTTTACCGGTCCCCTCTATGTCAGGCTGCACCGCAATCCGGTGGAGGACATCTACGACCCGGCTTCCTATGAGTTTGAATGGGGGAAGGCGCGCACCGTAGTGGATTATGGAAACGATATGACAATGATAGTCTCCGGAATCCTTCTCAAAAAAGCGCTGGATGCGGCTGCTATTTTAAAGGAGCAGGGAATCCTCGTGAGGGTGCTCGACATGGCCACGATCAAACCGTTGGACAACGAGGCGGTATTAAAGGCGGCGCGGGAGACCGGAGCGGTCATGACAATCGAGGATCACACCATCTTCGGCGGCTTAGGTTCCGCGGTGGCGGAAGTGCTGGTGGAACAGGAACCGGTTCCGATGCAGAGAATCGGCGTCCAGGACAAATTTGGTGAATCCGGAGATCCGGAACTGCTCTACCGGGATCACGGCATGGATGTGGATTCCATCGTGGCAAAGGCAAAGGCGCTTACAGCAAGGAAAAGAAGCTGATTTTAATAAAATAAACCATATCAGACCGGGCGGTAAGCCCGGCCGGGAAAGGACAGATAAATATGAAATCCCCACATGTATGTATTTTACAGACCAGTTTTGCCAAACGGGAGGATACCATCGCATTCCTGAAGGAAAAAGTCCCCGGAGTGAGAGTGGAATTTATCACCGACAGCACCCTGCTGAACGATGTCCGTGCAAACGGCGGGCCAAGCCAGGCGGTAATCGACAGGATGACCCTCTATGCAAAAGCCGCGGAAATTTCCGGAGCGGATTTAATCGTCAACTCCTGCTCTACGGTGGGAGAGGTGGCTGACCTCTATGAGAAAGAAGTAAAGGTCCCGGTTATGAAGGTGGATCTGCCGATGGCTGAGGAGGCGGTAAGGCTGGGAACGAAGATTGCCCTGATTGCCACGGTGGAAACAACGCTCGGGCCAAGCCAGAGACTGATCGAAAAGACGGGCGCCGCAGAGGGTAAAAAGATGGAATGCACCCAGTATCTGCAGAATGCTGCCTGGGATGCCCTTCAGGCGGGACACCCGGAAGAGCACAACCGCATTCTGATGGAAAACATCAGGGAGCTGGACAAAATGGGATACGACGCCATCGTAATGGCCCAGGTATCCATGCGTGCGCTGCTGCCCGACTTAAAAGACGTAAAAACGCCTTTACTCTGCAGCTTTTTCTCGGGCTACGGTGCAATTGCCGAAAAGCTGAATGAAATTGCCGCATCAAAATAATTTATCGCAGAAAATCAAAATTTGGAAATAAAAGAGTTAACGGAGGAGATCAAAATGAGCAAGAAATTAGTGTCTGATTTATTAGTAGATTATTTGGAACGCAGAGGCGTTACCAAGTTATTCGGCCTTTGCGGCCACACCGTAATCGGAATGCTGGACGCACTGTCCCGCAGCGAGAAAATCCAGTACATAGGAACAAGGCATGAGAGCGTTGCGTCCACGGCTGCAGACGGCTATGCCCGTGTGACACGTAAGGCGTCGGTGGTAATGTGCCATCTGGGGCCGGGCCTTACCAACGTAATTACAGGCGTTGCCAACGCCTCACTGGATTCCATCCCCATGGTAGTCATTGCCGGAGATGTGCCGAGCTATTACTACGGCCGTCATCCGCACCAGGAAGTGCAGATGCATGCCGACGGCGACCAGTATAAGCTGCTGGAACCGGTTGTAAAACGCGCGTGGAGAGTGGATGACGTGGAAGCCCTTCCCGACATTCTCGACAAGGCATTCCGCCTGGCCGAGTCTGGCCGTCCGGGACCTGTCCTTGTGGACGTTCCGATGGATATGTTCTCAAGAGAGATGGATGAGGAACTGTGGGCACGGACCTACAAGGGAAATCTCGTAACCATGCGCCCTGCCCTGGATCCTGCGGCGGCAAAGGCAATCGCAGAGAAACTGGTGGCGGCAAAGAACCCGGTACTTCATGCCGGCGGAGGAATCCTATTATCCCAGGCATCCGAAGAACTGGCTGCCCTGGCTGAGTTCATGGACATTCCGGTATCACGCACACTGGCAGGCCAGGGCTGCTTATCCGACCTGCACCCGCTGATGATTGGCCAGACCGGTTTCTGGGGTCTTGAATTCACCCACTCACTGACCACGAATGCCGATGTAATCCTGGGCCTTGGCACCAGATTCGGCGAGGCTGACAGCTCAAGCTGGTATCAGGGAGTCACATTTGACCCTGATAAGACTACCTTCTTACAGATTGATATCGATCCAATGGAGATCGGACGCAACTATCCGGTGGAAATCGGAGCCATGGGAGATTTAAAGATTGGTCTTGCCCAGATCCTTGAGGAAGTTAAAAAGCTTTGTCCTGAAGGACGGAACAACCCGGAACTCCGGGCCAGAATTGCCAGGGCTAAGGCAGAATTCAAGCAGTCCAACGCGGCCATTTCAAGTGATAACCGCTTCCCGATGACGCCTCAGAGGATCCTTAAGGACGTCAAGGAAGTTATCCCGGAGGATGCAGTGATCTTTACCGATGTAGGCTGGAATAAGAACGGCGTTGCACAGGAATTCGACATCACACGTCCCGGCGCCATTCACCACTCATCCGGTCTGGCTACCATGGGATTCGGTCCGTCGGCTGTCCTGGGAGGCAAGCTGGCAGCTCCCGACAAGATCGTCCTGAACCTGACCGGAGACGGCGGTTTCGGCATCAATCCGTCCTGTCTGGCTACCGCTGTGGAGCAGGGAATCGCCTGCACCTGGGTGGTTATGAACAACTCGGCCTTCGGTACAATCGCAGGTCTTGAAAATGCCAACTATAAAACAAAATTCGGTACGGTATTCTATAAAGCCGATGGAGAGCGCTACACGATTTCCTGGGCTGATGTGGCAAAGAGCTACGGAATCGAGTCTGTCTGCATCAATTCCGCGGAAGAATTCAAACCGGCCATGGAAAAGGCCATCGAAGCCAATAAGGCGGGACGCCCGTTCTTAGTGGAGGCCCCAATGGAGAACATTGTAGTGCCGACACCCGGCTGCTGGAATATCAACGATATTTATACGCCGAACGCACTCGTTAAAGAAGGAAAACTGATTAAAAAAGAAAACGGCCGCTATGTTGCGCCAAGCCACTCGAAATCTCATGATGCGTAATCGCATGAAACGGAGGTAAACGATGAAAAACTTATTTTCTTTGGCTTATCTGACCGTGCCGGGCACCCACCCGGCCGATCAGGTGGAAATCGCAGCCAGATGCGGCTACGAGGGAGTCAGCCTGCGCCCAATTTCAATGAAAATGCCCGGTGAACCAGATTTTCGTCTGGCAAATGAAGTGATCTTTAAAAATGTCAGGGCGGCGCTCGAACGCACCGGAGTGAGCCTGATGGATATTGAGCTGGCGCGTGTGGGAGACGGTCTTGACGTGGCCTCTTATGAGGCGGATTTTGAAAAGGCTGCCGAGCTGGGTGCAAAGTATGTGATTTCTAGCGTCTGGACCCCGGATCGGGAGTCAGCCCTGCGCCAGCTTGAAAAGGTATGCGACATGGCTGCAAAGTATGACCTGCTTGTGAACCTGGAATTTATGGCATTTGCCAATGTTCGGACCCTTGAAGAAGCTTTGGAGGTAATGGACATCCTGAAGCGCCCTAATTTAAAGCTTATGGTGGATACGCTCCATGCCCACAGAGCCGGTGTGACGCAGGAAATGCTGAAAGAGATACCGGCGGAGCGGTTCGGCTTTGTCCATCTGTGTGACGGCCCCGGATTTATTCCTCCGTTAGACCATCCCGATATGACCGGTGTGGCCCGTTCAGGACGGCTTTACGTCGGAGAGGGAGAGATTGACATTGCCGGAATGCTGCATGGAATCGCCAATATACCATACTATGCCATCGAACTGCCCAATGCCGCCGAAATGGAGGCCAGAGGCAAGCTGGAACACGCGGGCCGCTGCCTTGAGACGGCGAAGAAATACCTTGCGGCAAACGGTCTCTGATAAAGAGAAAAGGTGATTTCTAAAGGGAGGACAGTATGAAATTTTTTATAGATACGGCTAATGTAGATGAGATTAGGGAAGCAAACGAGATGGGAATTATCTGCGGAGTGACGACAAACCCGT
This sequence comes from uncultured Clostridium sp., assembly GCA_958349075.1. Lineage (GTDB taxonomy): Bacteria > Bacillota > Clostridia > Lachnospirales > Lachnospiraceae > Otoolea. The sequence goes on along the minus strand of CATWBR010000202.1, from coordinate 2,590 downwards.
CTCTGATCGCAAAAGAAGGCCGCAATTTTGCAGAGGTAATCAAAGAGATTACGGAAATTGTGGACGGTCCCATCTCCGGGGAAGTGAGAGCGGATGCGGAAAAAGCGGAAGAAATGATTGCACAGGGCAGGGAGATTGCCAAAATCCACCCCAACATGGTAGTCAAAATTCCGATGACCGCGGAGGGGCTTAAGGCAGTTAAAGTGCTCTCGGAGGAAGGGATCAGAACGAATGTGACCCTCATTTTCACCTCCAGCCAGGCGCTTCTGGCCGCGCGGGCGGGCGCATCCTATGTGTCTCCGTTTCTTGGAAGGCTGGATGACATTTCCACCTGCGGCACGGACCTGATTTATGATATTACGCAGATATTCGGCAATTACCCGGACATCGCCACGGAAATTATCTGCGCGTCCACAAGGCATCCACTGCACATTATTGAGTGTGCAAAAGCGGGAGGCAGCATTGCCACCGTGCCGTATAAGGTCCTTATGCAGATGGTAAAGCATCCGCTGACCGATGCGGGAATTGAGAAGTTTAAAGAGGACAGTAAGTGATGAGAGAGCCTGCGCCCTGACGTTTACCGATTGAGGCGCAGGCTCTTACTGAAGGCGGTAACCTGCCGCAGAGTGTGCGGGTAATTGCCGGGGGTTAAGGGAATTATGACGGGCCGAGTCAATGCGGAGCTCGGATACGGAAAAGGAGTTTTTCTATGAAAATATCAGAACTGAAAAAAAAGGCCAACGAAGTCAGAAAAGGAATTTTAACTTCCGTGCATGCCGCAAAGTCCGGCCATCCGGGCGGCTCCCTGTCGGCTGCGGACATTCTGACCTGTCTCTATTTTGACGAGATGAATATTGACCCCTCCCGGCCGGATTGGGAGGACAGGGACCGTTTCGTACTGTCCAAAGGACACAATGCGCCTGGGCTGTATGCGGCTTTAGCGGAAAGAGGATATATCCCTAGGGAGGATTTGGTGATGCTGCGTCACACAGGCTCCTATCTCCAGGGGCATCCCGACATGAAACACATAAATGGCGTTGATATGTCCAGCGGTTCCCTGGGACAGGGAATCTCGGCTGCGGTCGGCATGGCTCTCGCCGCTAAGATGGATGGCAGATCCCACCGGGTGTATGCTCTTCTGGGCGATGGGGAGCTTCAGGAGGGGCAGGTCTGGGAGGCCGCCATGTTTGCCGGTTTCCGGGAACTTGACAACCTTGTGGTAATTGTGGACAACAACAATCTACAGATAGACGGCTCCCTCGAAGAAGTCTGCTCCGCCTATCCGATTGATAAGAAATTTGAGGCATTTAATTTTCATACGATCTGTGTGGACGACGGAAATGATATGGAAAAGCTGCGCAGTGCGTTCCGGGAGGCTCGGACAGTAACCGGAAAACCGTCCGTGATTATCGCAAAAACAGTAAAGGGAAAAGGCGTTTCCTTTATGGAGGATAAAGCGTCCTGGCACGGAAAGGCCCCAAATGACGCGGAATACGAAACTGCCATGGAGGAACTGGGACGTCTCGGAGAAAAGATTGAAAAGGAGGGCTGCGAAGATGGAGAGTAAAAAGATTGCAACCAGGGAGAGCTACGGAAACGCTCTGGCGGAGCTTGGAAAACTGCATGAGGATCTGGTCGTGCTGGACGCCGATCTGGCGGAGGCGACAAAGACCGCAATTTTCCGCAGCGCGTTTCCTGACCGCCATATCGACTGTGGAATTGCGGAATGCAATATGATTGGAATTGCAGCCGGACTTGCGGCATCCGGAAAAATCCCCTTTGCCAGCTCGTTTGCCATGTTTGCAGCAGGAAGGGCTTTTGAACAGGTTAGAAACTCCGTCGGTTATCCCCATCTCAATGTAAAGATTGCAGCCACCCATGCCGGAATCTCTGTTGGGGAGGACGGGGCTACCCACCAGTGTAACGAGGATATCGCTCTGATGAGGACAATACCGGGAATGACCGTTATCTGCCCTGCCGACGATGTGGAGGCGAGGGCTGCGGTAAGAGCCGCCTATGAGCACGACGGTCCGGTTTACCTGCGGTTCGGCCGTCTTCCGGTTCCGGTGATCAACGACAGCGCCAATTACCGGTTTGAACTGGGAAAAGGAATTGTTCTGCGGGAGGGGAGCGATCTGACAATCGTGGCTTCCGGCCTGTGTGTTCCCGCCTGCCTGGAGGCGGCAGAAGCGCTTGCAAAAGAGGGAATCAGTGCGGAAGTGGTAAATATCCATACAATCAAGCCTATCGATGAAGAGCTTCTGCTCAGAGAAGCCAGGAAGACCGGAAAGATCGTCACGGTGGAGGAGCATTCCATCATTGGCGGCCTGGGCAGCGCCGTCTGCGAGGCGCTGTCGGAACAATACCCTGTCCCGGTCCACAGAATCGGCATCCGTGATACATTCGGGGAGTCGGGCCCGGCCGGGGAACTTCTTAAAAAATATGGACTGGATGCAGAGGGAATTGCAAAAGAAATCCTGTTCGGAATCAATGGAGAACCCCTGTAAAACAAGGGTTCTTTTCTATTATAGAAATTCTCTATGAACATAAGAGAATTCCGGTATTAGACTTTTTAAGCTGCGGCATATAT
>CATWBR010000201.1 GCA_958349075.1 uncultured Clostridium sp. | reverse complement strand
AGGAGGAAGAAAAAATCTGCGGAGGGGACATTGGAATCCGCCGGTGCTTGGACGCCGTGTTGTGGCGTCTTAGCATCCACTGCGCATTCCGCAAGCGCGAGCGGTCCCCGCAGCAGATTTCTTTCTTCCGGATCCCTCACCCATATCATCCTCCGCCCGGGACTGAAGACTTCCCCCAGAATAATAGGAGCACTTTCCTATGGTATAAAAAAGACGCCTGCCAATCCGGCAGACGTCCTAAATTTTAATCTATTATCGCGATCCTGATTACTCAGCATCCTCCTGAGCAGCAACTGCATCGATATCGACATCAGCGATGTCTCCATCATTGTACATCTCTGCCGGAGCCTCCAGGGCTTTTGTGCTGAGGCTGATCTTTCTGTCACCTTCGTTGAAGTCTACAACTCTTGCTGTGATGATCTGGCCTGCAGATAATACGTCGGATGGTTTCTCAACGTGCTCTCTGGAAATCTGGGATACGTGAAGCAGAGCATCTACGCCTGGCTCCAGCTCAACGAATGCGCCGAAATCAGTCATACGTGCTACTTTACCTTCTACAATGTTGCCTACTGCATATTTCTCTGCAGCGTTAGCCCACGGATTGGTCTCCGGGAACTTAAGGCTTAATGCAACCTTCTCGCCGTTGATGTCTTTAATCAGAGCCGTCACTTTATCACCAACTTTGAAAACCTTCTTCGGGTTCTCAACTCTGCCCCAGGACATCTCGGAGATATGAAGTAAACCGTCAGCTCCGCCGAGGTCGATGAATGCGCCGAAATCTGTTACATTCTTAACAACACCCTCAACTGTCTGGCCAACAGCAATCTTTGCAAATAATTCTTTCTGCATAGCAGCTTTCTTAGCAAGCAGAAGCTGTTTTCTGTCGCCGATGATTCTGCTTCTTCTGCCGTTCGGATTGAACTCTGTTACCACGAATTCGATCTCCTGGCCTGCATATTTGGATAAATCTTTGTCGTAAGTATCGGAAACCATGCTTGCAGGGATGAATACCCTTGTTCCTTCCACTTCAACAACAAGACCTTTTTCCATAACCTGTGTAACTTTCTCTGTCAGTACTTCTTTGTTCTCGAATGCTTCTTTCAGGCGTTTTAATCCCTTGTCGGCAGCCAGTCTCTTGTAAGATAAAGCAGCCATTCCTTCGCCGTCATTTACTTTGAGAACTTTTACTTCCAGCTCGTCCCCTACGGAAACTTTTGTTGTTAAATCCACATTTGGTTCATTCGTGAATTCACTTTTCGTAATAATACCTTCTGACTTACTTCCAGCGATACTGAGAATAATTTCATCTTCTTTTACGCCGATGACCTGACCGGTAACTGCCTCTCCTGCACGTAATCGCTTAATTGATGATTCTTCAAACATTTGTTCAAAACTTAATTCTGACATTAGTATGAACCTCCTCGATAATTTGATTCGGGGTTGATGCCCCTGCTGTAATACCTACGCTGCGCACAGAACCTGCCTTTTCAGGTTTGAAATCTTTCAGTGTCTGGATATAGTAAGTCTCCTTACATTCCCTTCGGCAAATCTCATACAACTTCTGAGTGTTAGAACTGTTCCTTCCTCCGATGACAATCATAACATCAACCTGTGAAGCTATCTGCCTTGCTTCCACTTGTCTTTCCTGTGTTGCATTGCAAATCGTATTTAAAACAAGTATATCATAACGCGTTTTAGAAATTTTTTCAACTAAATCTTGAAATTTATTGTAGTTAAATGTCGTCTGGGCAACAATACACAGCTTTTCACCCTCTGTAATGTGTAATTTTTCAAATTCTTCAACCGTCTGGATGACTAGAGTATCGTCATTTCCCCATCCTTTTATTCCCTCGACTTCCGGATGGCTGCCATTTCCCACAATGATGACACGGCGGCCGGCCTCATTCTGCTCTCTGACAATGCGGTGTATCTTTTTTACAAAGGGACACGTGGCGTCGACAATCTCGATTCCCTTCTCCTCCAGGATGTCGTAAACCTCTTTTCCGACACCGTGGGAACGGATTACCACCACACCCTCCGTCAGCCCTTTCAGCTCTTCTTCCGTCTCGATGACTTTTACACCCTTCTCCTCCAGATCCCGGACCACCTCTTCATTGTGGATAATCGGACCGAAGGTAAAAATCGGCGTTTTGCCCTTTTCAATCTGTTCATAAACCTGATCGACAGCCCGCTTAACGCCAAAGCAGAAACCGGCTGTCTTTGCAACAATCACTTCCATATTATCCACCTTCTGCTCCAACTGTCAGTTTTGTACGGGAGTCTTCCGGATCCGGCAGTCCGTACTTGCCTTTCCCGGACATCGAGTACCGTCAGCAGCCGCAGCAGCCTTTGCTGCCCGCATCCTCCACCAGACTCTCCATCTCATAAAGCACTTCCTCCAACGTCATATTGGAAGAATCCAGAAGCACCGCATCCTCGGCCTGTTTCAGCGGAGCAATTTCCCGGTGCATATCACGGTAATCGCGCTCGATGATATCCTTCTCAATCGCTTCCAGGTCGCACTCTACATTTTTCTCCTGCAGTTCTTTATAGCGGCGGACCGCCCTGACGCGGCTGCCCGCAGTCAGATATACCTTCAGATTGGCGTCGGGAAGCACACATGTGCCAATGTCGCGGCCGTCCATAACCACGTCTTTTCTCTGCGCCAGTTTTCTCTGCAGTTCCAGAAGTTTCTTTCTGACGGGTGCGTAGACCGATGTGGCGGACGCCATATTGCCTACCTCCTCGGTTCTGATAAGCCCCGTGACATTCTCTCCGTTCAGGATGAGCTGCTGGACCCCGTCTTTATATTCAAGGGAAATCTCCACTTCACTACAGGCTTCCTCAATCGCCCTGCTGTCTTCCTTACCGATACCTTTTCTCAGAAAATACAGTGCCATGGCTCTGTACATAGCGCCTGTATCCACATAGATATATCCAAGATTTTTTGCAAGCTGCTTTGCAACCGTACTCTTGCCCGCTCCCGCAGGCCCGTCAATCGCTATATTAAACGGCATTCTTCCTGTTCCTCCCCGATATTTAAACTTTTAATACAATCCGCCGACGCGCTCCTGCCGGCCAGGAATCCGGTCGACCAGGCAATCTGCAGGTTGAATCCTCCCGTCACCGCATCAAGGTCCAGAACTTCCCCTGCAAAATAAAGGTTCTTCGTCAGTTTCGATTCCATCGTGGAGGGATTTACTTCTTTCACGGTGACTCCGCCCTGGGTGATGATGGCCTCATTGAACCCCCGCAGCCCCGTGATGGTGAGTTTAAAATCCTTTGTAGCCTCCACAAGCCTTCTCCGCTCTTCCTTTGTAATCTCGTTGACCTTCTTTTCGGGATCAATGCCGCTCCTCTTTATCATAACGGGAATCAGTTTAGAGGGATACAGATGATTCAGCGCATTGCTGAACTGTTTGTTTTTCACCTCGTCAAAGTCCCTGAGGATTCTGGCATCCAGTTGTTCTCCGGAAAGAGCCGGCTTTAAGTCGATGGACAGGGTGACCGTATTTCCCTTCTCAAGCCTCTTTGCAACATAGCTGCTGGCGCTTAACAGCACAGGCCCGGAAACACCGAAATGCGTAAACAGCATTTCTCCAAAGTCGCGGTAAAGCTCCTTCTTTCCATCGCTCACCGAGATCTCTATATTTTTAAGCGCCAGGCCCTGAAGCTCTTTCACCACATCTTCCGCCGTAATGAACGGCACCAGAGCCGGACTCATCTTTGTGACGCTGTGTCCCGCCTCTTTTGCAAGGCGGTATCCGTCCCCCGTGGAACCTGTGGTCGGGTAGGACAGGCCTCCCGTCGCCACAATGACGGCCGACGCGCCCTCCTTCTTGCCGCCGTGTTCCAGAATCACCCCTTTCACGGAGTCCCCCTCCATCCAGAGGCTTTTCACGCCTTCGTTTAAGTGGATATCCACGTTCAGGCTCCTAAGTTTCCTTGTGAGAGCGCTTATTACGTCTGAGGACTTGTCCGATACGGGAAAAACACGGCCTCCGCGTTCCGTCTTAAGAGGGCAGCCCGCCTCCCTCAGCAGATCCATGATGTCCATGTTGGTAAAACCGTAAAATGCACTGTACAAAAAGCGTTTGTTGGTGACCACACTTGAAAAAAGCTGCTCCAGATCGCAGTCGTTCGTCACATTACAACGGCCTTTTCCGGTGATAAAAATCTTCTTGCCCAGTTTCTCATTTTTCTCATATATAACGGCCTTTTTGCCGCATTCAGCGGCGGCGATGGCAGCCGCCATACCTGCTGCCCCGCCGCCGATTATAATAATCTTATCCATCCTGTAATTTCATCCGGGCTTTCGGCCCGCTCCTTTATGCGTTTACAGTAGAATACTATGAATTGCGCTCTTTTTCAACCTCTTTTATTTTTTGCTCCAGCGCTTCTACCACAGTCTCCAAGACTTTTACCCTGGCATAGTACTTGGAATTGCCCTCCACGATGGTCCACGGCGCATACGTGGTGGAGGTGCGCACCAGCATTTCGTTGACCGCTGCTTCATAGGCATCCCACTTTTCCCTGTTTCTCCAGTCCTCGTCCGTGATCTTCCACTGTTTAGCCGGATCATTCATCCTTTGGTTGAAACGGCGTTCCTGCTCCTCTTTGTCTATATGGAGCCAGAATTTCAGGACTACGGCGCCGAAGTTTGCCATATGGGCCTCCATCTCATTGATTTCCTGGTATGCCCTGCGCCAGTCCTCCTCTTTGCAGAAACCCTCGATTCTTTCCACCATGACACGTCCGTACCAGGTGCGGTCGAAGATTGCAACGTGGCCCGCTTTCGGCATATTATTCCAGAAACGCCACAGATAGTGATGGACCTTCTCTATATCATTGGGAGCGGCCGTCGGGTTTACTTTATAGCCTCTCGGATCCAGATGGCTGGTCAGCCTCCTGATGGCTCCACCTTTGCCTGCCGCATCCCAGCCCTCAAAGCCGATTACAACCGGAATTCTCAGACGGTAAATCTCGCTGTGGAGATATTCAAGCCTTTTCTGCAGTTGATCCACTTTAGCTTTGTACTCGCTCTTATCCAGGGATTTCGTCAGATCGACGCCCGAGAGCACACCGTTTTTGAAACGGTCCTGGGGCGCAGAAACAGCAGCCGCAACGGTTGTTTCCTTCTTCCCGGCTTCCCGGCTGTTCACTTCATATTCCATGCGGTCGGCCACTGTGGCAAGAATCTTCATTGCCGCGTAGTTCTTGTCCGTAGCTTCGATAATCGTCCACGGAGCATAGCCGGTATCGGTCCGCTCCAGCATCTCCTCATTCATCATCAGGTATTTGTCATATTCCTTATTTCTCTTCCAGTCTCCGCCCGAAACGCGCCATTTTGTCTCTTTATTGTCCGTCAGCTTCTCAAAGCGCTTTTTCTGCTCCTTCTGTGAAATGTAGAGAAACAGCTTGATGATCACGCAGCCGCCTTCCGAAAGCTGTTTTTCAAAGGATGTAATATCGGCAAAGGCCCCCGGAAGCTCATCACGCTTTGTAACCTTGTCAAAGCGGTCCACGGTTACCTTATCGTACCAGCTCCTGTCAAAGATGGCAATACGGCCGTCCTCCGGCGTTTTGGTCCAGTAACGCCACAGGAAGGGGCGCATCCGCTCTTCCTCTCCCGGCTTCCTGCTGGCGTATACATCAAAGCCCCTGGGGTCGAAGGACTGAATCAGGCGGTTGATCTGCACGCCTTTTCCGGCGGCTCCCAAGCCCTCAAAAACAATCACCACCGGGATTTTCTCTGCCTTACACTTTCTCTGCAGCAGGCCCAGGCGCTCTCCCAGCTCTTCACTGACCTGTTTATATGTTTCTTTGTCAACCGTCTTTTGCAGATCCACCTTTTCCAGCATATCTTCCCTCCGTTTCTAAGCCTCTTCCGGCTCGCTCTGAGATGTTGCCACTGTCATTGCCTCGTGTTCCCTTTTTATTTCATGGTACAGATGTACCGAATTCCAATCCTTGTTCACGGGAGTCAGAATCGCTTTATAATCGATACGTCCGATTCCCTTTTTGCGGAGTGACTTGATGAAAGCGTCCACCTGAGGTGAAGTGAGGCCCGCGAGAAGCGCCATCTCATCCTCAAAATCCTCCGATGCCAACGCTTCGTCCGAAGAACCCGCGGCAGCCGTCAAATCTTCCATCCCTTTCACTCCGGCCAGCGTTCCCAGAGGTTTCAGATAATCCTCCTTCTCCACCTGCCTGATGCGAAATCCCAGTGGCAGTAGCGCCTGCCTGATTTTCATCAGTCTGTCCTTGTCATTAAAGTTATAAAGAAGCACTGTTTCCTTCATCAAATTGTCTCCCTTTTCAGAATTTCCTTTTTCAGAACAGGGTAAGCTGTTCATACTGATAATTTTTCTTATATGAATGAATTATATCCGGCATTTTGTATATAATACCGGCTTTTACGCATTCTTTCTCAAACAGGCCGTAAAGGCTGCCCGCCCTCCGGCTGCTGCAATAATATCGTTCTCCGTATTGTTTTTCATACTGCCGCCTCAAATCCTCCTCCGGGAAAATCCGGTCGAGGCTGCTGTAGAAATAATCTCTCTGGCGGTCCCGCAATGTCACGCCAAACATGGGATAAATAAATCTGGCTTTCGATTCCCTGGCAAGTTCAACCATACCCAGGATATTTTCCTTTGTGTCTTCCAGAAAAGGCAGCACAGGAGTCATCACAACTCCTGTATAAAGACCGGCGTCGGCCAGCTTTTTAACCGCTTTAAAACGTTCCGACGAAGGGGGAACTCCCGGTTCCAGCTTCTTTGACAGGGCGTCGTCGCAGGTTGTAATCGTGAGCATACAATTGACCGGGGACTGCTCGGCAATCAACTGGTAGAGAAGGATATCCCTCAGGATACCCGTACTCTTTGTGAGCATGGACACACCAAATCCAAAGGCCCCAATCAGTTCCAGGCTGTGCTTCGTCAGTTCCATCTCTGTCTCATAAGGATTGTAGGGATCACTCATGGCTCCGGTGCCCGCCACGCCTTTTTTCACCTTGCGCCTTAAATCGTCCCTGACAATAAGAAGGGCATTTTCCTTGGCCTTTACATTTTCAAAGTCATCCACCCTGTAACAACTGCTCCTGCTGTCGCAGTAGATACAGCCGTGGCTGCAGCCGCGGTACAAATTCATATTGTAGTCGCTGCCGAACCAGGAGGTGTCCTTATTCTTCGTCACAATCGTCTTTGCGGGAATCAGCTCCATTCATCCGTTCCTCTCTGGCTGCTCTTACAGGGGCTCCCGGTCTTGCAGGGACCCTTGCCCGGGCAGACTCCGTCTACTTTTTTAGCTCCCGCCATGCGCAGAAACTCCCTCATGGCCGCTGTGATATACTTTCCTTTTTTGCTGGCAAACACAACTCTCCTGCACGCCAGCGGATCACCGATTTTATAATAAACCAGCTTCTCATTTTCAGGCAGGCAGCCGATAATGTCCGCCCGGATGAACACGGCGCCTACGCCGTTGGATGCGATATTCATGGAAGTCAGGACCTGATCCATCTGGATCGCCACCTTGGGGGTGAATCCTGCATTCCTGCACATGTTAAAGCTCCTATTGTACATGTCGTTGCCGGGCTTCATTATAATGAAAGGAATATCCTTAAACAGCTCCAGCGGCACCGGTTCGTATGAATCCGACAGAAAGCGTTCCGTAACAACATCCTGATAAGACAGACGGTAGGGCTGCAGCCTCTTGTTAATGGGATAGGAGGCCGGCACCAATAGGATAATCTCCTCATTCTTGTAATAGAAGCGTTCTACAGAGGAGTCCTCATAGAGAGCCGTCTCAATGACCAGATCAAGCGATTCATTCTCCAGACCCTCTTTAAGCTCCTTGACATTCCCTTCCAACAGATCAATTGTCACATTGGGATACTTCTCCCTGAAGCGTCCTATCAAATCCGGGAATACAAAGGAACAGAAAAATGAGGCTCCTCCGATTGACAGGGAACCCGTGTTAAGTTCCCCCAGATCCTTAAAATAGGCCTGCATGTTCCTTTGAATAAACAGTATCTCTTCAATTGATTTAA
>CATWBR010000200.1 GCA_958349075.1 uncultured Clostridium sp. | reverse complement strand
CTTATATTAAAAAACAGGCTGAAAAAGGCACGAAGTGAAATGGGAATTTCTCAGGGAGAACTGGCTGTTCTGGTCGGAGTTTCCAGGCAAACAATCAGTTATATTGAAACCGGCCAGTTTAATCCCACTGCAAAACTTGCACTCCTGCTTTGTATTGCATTAGATAAGAAATTCGAAGAATTATTTTATTTCGAATAGTAATTTTCCCAGAGTGAAGAGAGCAGGCCAAGTCATATTGACCGGCCTGCTCTCTTTCTATTAAACAAATTCCTTATTTCATCAGCGTAACCATAACCGCCTTCTGCGCATGCAGCCGGTTTTCGGCCTCCTCAAAGATTTCATCCGCATGTTCCTCAAACATCTTATCCGTTATCTCCTGGCCGCGGTAAGCAGGCAGACAGTGCTGGACCATGGCTCCCGGTTTTGCGGCTGCCATCAGTTTGTCGTTTAGCTGATATCCCTGGAAGGCCTTCATTCGCACTTCCTTTTCTTCCTCCTGGCCCATTGATGCCCAGGTGTCCGTAATCACAATATCGGCGTTTTCCACGGCCTTCACCGGATTGTCGGTCAACGTAAATGCTTCACCGCAGCCGTTTGCAAAGTCCAGAACCTGCTTATCCGGTCTGTAACCTTCCGGCGTTGCGATGGAAACGTTCATCTTCATCTTGAGCCCTCCCACGATCAGGGAATTGGCCATATTATTGCCGTCGCCGATATAGCAGAGTTTCAATCCTTCCAGAACGCCGTACTTTTCACGGATGGTCATCAGATCGGCCAGAACCTGGCAGGGATGGCAGAAATCGGTCAGGCCGTTGATGATCGGGATGGAACCGTATCTTGCAAGATCCTCCACCTCTTTCTGTTCATAGGTGCGGATCATAATTCCGTCCAGATATCTGGACAGGACGCGGGCCGTGTCCTGAACCGGTTCTCCACGGCCAATCTGCAGATCCCTGGAAGATAAGAACAGGGCCTGGCCGCCGAGCTGGAAAATTCCTGTTTCAAAAGAAACCCTGGTTCTTGTGGAGGATTTCTGGAAAATCAGACCAATGGATTTTCCCTCCAGAAGACGGTGGGTGATATTATGTTTTCTTTCATATTTGAGCTGATCCGCCAGGTCCAGAATGGAAGTGATTTCCTCCGGCTGTAAGTCCAGCATTTTTAATAAATGGTTCATGCTCCGAATACCTCCTTCATAACTGCAACTGCGCTGTCCATCTCCTCGTAACTGATAACGAGAGGCGGAAGAAGGCGGATTGCCTCCTCGCCGGCCGTAAGCACCAGCACGCCCTTTTCAAGTAATTGATTGACCAGAGAAGCGCGTATCTCCTTATCCACAACGATTCCGAGCATCAGCCCCATTCCTCTGACCGTCTTCACTTTATCCGAACCGAGTGACTGGATGGATTTTTTCAGATATTCGCCCTTTTCCTGTACTTCTTTCAAAAATTCCGGTTTATTTATAATGGAAAGTACGGTCTGCGCCGCCGTGCAGCAGAAAGGATTGCCGCCGAATGTTGTTCCGTGGGTGCCTGCCCCCAGTACGTCCGCGCATTTCCCCGACGCCATAACCGCGCCGACCGGCACGCCGCCGCCGAGTCCTTTTGCCATGCTCACCGCATCCGGTTTTATCCCGTACTGCTCATAACAGAACAGGCTGCCGGTACGGCCAATCCCGGTCTGCACCTCATCGATTAAGAAGAGAATATCTTTTTCCCTGCAGACGGCGGACGCCTGTTGCACATATTCCCGATCCAGAGGCAGAACTCCGCCTTCTCCCTGAATCATCTCCATCATAACGGCACAAACGGATTCATCGATCTTTGATTTTAAATCTTCTATATCATTGGCCGCAGCGTAATCAAACCCTTCGGTAAACGGGAAGAAATACTGATGGAATTTTTCCTGTCCGGTTGCCTTAAGCGTTGTCACGGTGCGCCCATGGAAGGACTGTTTGAGTGTAATAATCTTGTTTCTTCCCTCTCCATATTTGTCAAAGGAATATTTCCTGGCAAGTTTGATCATTCCTTCGTTGGCCTCCGCACCGGAGTTGGAAAAAAATATTTTTCCCATTTCGCAGGAAGTAACAAGTTCTTTCGCCACCTGCACCATCGGTTCCGTCAGATAAAGGTTGGAGGCATGCATCAGCTTGTGCGCCTGGGCATTTAATGCATCCACAAGCGCCCCGTTGTCATGGCCCAGGCTGTTGACGCCGATCCCGGATGTCAGGTCTATGTATTTTTTTCCTTCGATATCCCAGAGAGTAGCCCCTTTTCCGTGGTCAAGAGCAACCGGAAAACGTCCGTATGTATGCATTAAATAGAGCTGTTCCTCGTCTTTTAGTTCCTGATATGTCATAATCTGTTCTTCCTCCTGCCTTTTTCATGCCTCCATCATCCCAGAGTGTGTCTGAAAATCATTCCCGCCATCTGCACGCTCTAAGAGAACATGGTTCCCACACCGTCCTTGCTGAGCAGCTCGATGAGAATTGAGTGCGGGACACGTCCGTCCTGGATATTGGCTCTCTCAACTCCCTGGCGCACCGCCTCAACGCAGCAGTCCACCTTGGGGATCATTCCTCCCGATATAATACCTGATTTAACGAGAGCCGGAACCTCCGACACCTTGAGTTTTGGAATCAGAGTACTGTCATTCCCCGGCTCCGTCATCAGTCCTCTCACATCGGTCAAAAGAATCAGTTTCTTGGCCTTAAGTGCCACGGCCAGCTTCTCCGCCGCCGTGTCCGCGTTGATATTGTAATTAGTCTCCTCGTCAACTCCTGCTGCCACAGATGAGACAACGGGGATATATCCTTCCGACAGCATATCAAGAACCAGTTTCTCATTTACCTCGGTTATCTCACCGACATATCCGTAATCCGTGCCGTCGGGATCCTGTAAACGCACTGCCTTGAAGAGGCCGCCGTCCATGCCTCCGAGGCCTACTCCTTTGCCGCCCGCTTTTTCAAGCAGGGAAACAAGGTTTTTATTGACCTTGCCGCAGAGGATCATCTGGACAATATCCATCGTCTCTTCGTCCGTATAGCGGAGGCCTTTGACAAATTTAGACGCTTTGCCGATTTTTCCCAGCATATCGGATATCTCCGGTCCTCCTCCGTGTACGAGAACCACCTTGATTCCCACCAGGTTTAAAAGGACGATATCCTGGATCACCGCCTCTTTCAGCTCTTCACTTACCATTGCATTGCCGCCGTATTTTACCACAATGATCCGGCCGGCGTATTCCTGGATATACGGCAGCGCCTCTACCAGGATTCCGGCTCTTGTTTCAGGGGTTAAATTCATCATGTCCGATAGTCTCCGTTTATTTTCACATAGTCATAAGTCAGGTCGCAGCCCCAGCATGTCACTTTGCCTTCGCCTTCCTTAAGCGTCACATTAATTTCCACTTCCTCTTCACTCAGTATCTTCTTTGCCAGTTCTTCGCTGAAATCCAGCCCCCTGCCCTTTTCACAGACGGCTATGCTTCCCGCTTTAGAGGCAAATTCCACCGTCACCTCTTCCGTGTTAAACGGAGCGCCCGAATACCCCATGGCGCAGAGCACACGGCCCCAGTTGGCGTCGGAACCGAACATTGCAGCCTTCACCAGTGAAGAAGAACAGATGGATTTGCTGAGCAGTTCCGCTGTTTCTTCATCCGCCGCCCCATCGACGGTACAGGTCATCAGTTTGCTGGCGCCCTCTCCGTCGCCCGCGATCTTGCGGGCCAGGTCTTCCGTCACCGCATGGAGGGCCTCACAGAATGCGTCGAAGTTCGCACCTTCCTCCGTAATTGTTTCATTGCCCGCCATTCCGTTTGCCAGAACGGTGCACATATCGTTGGTAGAGGTATCTCCGTCAACCGTGACGCGGTTAAATGTCTTTTTTACATCCGCCTTCAAGGCCTTCTGTATCATCTCCGGTGAAATGGCACAGTCGGTTGTAATGAAGGACAGCATGGTTCCCATATTCGGGTGGATCATGCCGGAACCCTTGCAGATTCCGCCAATATGACAGGTTGTTCCCTCTAACTCAAATTCTACTGCAATGGTTTTTACCTTTGTGTCCGTCGTCATAATTGCCTCTGCGGCAACCAGGGAATTATCATATTTCATTTCCATATTTCCGGCATTCTCTTCTATGCATTCCACGTTCAGGGTCTGGCCGATTACGCCGGTGGAAGCCACAATTACATCCTCCAGCGGGACGTCAAGCGCTCTGGCCGCAGCCATAGCTTCTCTCCTGGCATTCTCGATTCCGAACGGTGCACAGGCATTGGCATTGCCCGAATTGACAATCACCGCCCTGGCCTTTCCATTGGACAGATGCTCCATCGTCAGGAGAATCGGGGCCGCTTTGACACGGTTTGTCGTATATACTGCCGCGGCGCTGCATTCACAGTCGGAAAGAATCATCGCCAGGTCCTTCTTTGTCTGGGATTTTCTGATTCCGCAGCGCATTGCTCCCGCTTTAAATCCCTTTGCCGCACAAACGCCGCCATCTATGATTTTCATATTCTAAGCTCCTCCTCATAAAACTAAAAAGTTTACCAAGCCGGGCATTAAAGATTCAGCCCTTTTGTCTCCTCAAATCCCAGCATCAGGTTCATGTTCTGTACGGCAGCCCCCGAAGCTCCCTTTCCCAGGTTGTCAAACAGGGCTGTAATGATCGTCTGGTCATTATGGCCGTTTACAATCAGTTCCAGGCCGTCCAGACCCGCCATTGTTCCGGCGGCAATCATGCCGTCATATCCGAAGGGATGCACTTTTATCATCTTCTGCCCCGCATAGTGGGCGGAAATCGCCTCATGGATCTCTTTTGCCGTCACCTTCCCTTTCAGCATCCCGTTCTGAAGCATCACGGTCACGGCCATTCCCTTATAGTAATCATCAACTACGGGACAGAATACGGGCGGACAGTCCAGTTCACATATTTTCTGCATCTCCGGCAGATGTTTGTGTTTCAGGTTCAGCCCGTATACTCTCGGGGTGCCGTAAAGCGCCGGTTTCTCGGGTGATTCATATTCCGCTATCATCTTCTTTCCGCCGCCGGAGTATCCGGTCAGTGAAAATGCGGTCAGGGGATAACCGGCCGGGATGATTCCCATTGCCGTAAGAGGATAGACCGCCGTGATGAAACCTGTCGCGTGGCAGCCCGGGTTTGCAACCCTTTTTGACTCTTCCACCAATTTCCGGTGCCCCTGTGAAAGCTCCGGCAGACCATAGGCCCAACCTGCCGCTGTTCTGTGGGCCGTGGAGGCGTCGATTATGCGTGTATCCGGACTGTCGGCCAGTTCGACCGCCTGCACCGCAGCCGCATCCGGCAGGCACAGGAATACGATATCCGCCAGGTTAATCAGCTTCCTTCTCTCCTCCGTATCTTTTCGCTTCTCCTCATCTATCAGAAGAAGTTCAATATCATCACGGCCCATAAGACGGTCATAAATCTGAAGTCCGGTTGTGCCTTCTTTTCCGTCAATATATACTTTTGGCTTACACATAAATATTTCTTCCTTCCTCACACCAGTATTCTGTTCTCCGGATCATACGGTTCGGTGTTCCGTGACTGCGGGCCAGGAAACAGCCTACTCGTTTTCGTGCTCCGTGATAAACCGCTCAATCACCGCAATCTGGCGCGATACTTCCTCCGGTGAAGGCCCTCCCGTCACATTTCTGCCTTTCACACAAGTCTTCAGGTCGATAGCCGTATAAATATCTTCATCAAACAGTTCCGAATGAGCCCTGTATTCTTCCAGGGTCAAATCCATCAGTGACTGATCCCGTTTTACGCATTCCGCTACCAGGCTGCCCACCGTCTTATAGGCATCACGAAACGGCATTCCCTTCTTGGTCAGATAATCGGCGCAGTCCGTGGCATTGATGAAACCCCGGAGGGCCGCTTTCTTCATATTATCTTTGCAAAGTTCCATTGTCGCAAACATCGGAGTCAGAACCCTCAGACACTGTTTCACGGTGTCGATGGCGTCAAACACGGCCTCCTTGTCTTCCTGCATGTCTTTGTTATATGCCAGGGGAATTCCCTTTAGCACCGTAAGGAGCGTCATAAGTGAACCGTAAACCCGGCCCGTCTTGCCTCTCACCAGTTCGCAGACATCGGGATTCTTCTTCTGCGGCATAATCGAGGAACCGGTAGAAAATGCATCATCCAGCTCCACGAATTTAAATTCCCAGGAGCACCATGCAATGATCTCCTCCGAAAACCTGGACAGGTGCATCATCAGGATGGAAAGTGCGGAACAAAGCTCCACACAGTAGTCCCGGTCGGAGACTCCATCCAGCGAGTTGTCCGTCACTCCGGCAAATCCCAACTGCTCACGCACATAATCGCGGTCGATCGGGTAAGTCGTGGAGGCCAGCGCGCCGGAGCCGAGGGGCATATCGTCCATCCCTTCCAGGCAATTATCCAGGCGGATGACATCGCGCTTCATCATATTGGCGTAGGCCATCATATAGTGGCCGAATGTCACCGGCTGCGCCCTCTGGAGATGGGTGTATCCAGGCATCACCGTGTCCAGGTTCTTTTTGGAACTGTCACAGAGCGCTTCCATAAAGTTTATAATCAGCTTCTTTATCTCACCGATCTCTTTTTTTACATAGAGGCGCATATCGAGCGCCACCTGGTCATTGCGGGAACGGGCGGTGTGGAGACGTTTTCCCGCATCCCCGATCCGCTCCGTTAAAATCTGTTCCATCGCCATATGGATATCTTCATATTCCGCTGTGAACTGGATTTTCCCCGCCTCGATGTCTTTTAAAATCCCCTTTAAGCCTTCTGTTATTTTATCTGATTCCTCTTTCGCAATAATTCCCTGCTTCCCCAGCATGGCCGCATGAGCCATGGAACCGGTGATGTCTTCTTTATAAAGACGGCAGTCAAAGGAGATGGAGGAATTAAAATCATTTACTTCCAGATCCGTCTCTTTACCGAAACGCCCTGCCCATAACTTTGCCATTGTAAGTCTGACTCCCTTCCTCGATTCGCTTTTCGTTTACTCTACATCCGGAAAATGGTTCCCTGTCTTTGCCGCCAGCGCCTGATCGTTCATTGCGCGCACCTTGATAGGAAGTCCGAAAAGATTGATAAATCCGGCGGAATCTGCCTGGTTGTAGCAGTCATCCTCGTCAAATGTCGCCATATCGGCGGAATAGAGCGTATATGGTGAGGTTACGGAGGCGGGAATAATATTCCCTTTATAGAGCTTTAACTTTACATCTCCCGTCACCGTCTCCTGTGTGGAATCGACAAAAGCGCTCATTGCCTTGCGAAGAGGTGTGTACCACTGACCGTTGTATACCAGGTCAGCAAATTTCAGTGCAAGCTGCTGTTTGTAGTGCTGTGTCTCCTTATCTAATGTGATTTCTTCCAGTTTTTCATGTGCCTTATAAAGAATCGTTCCGCCTGGAGTCTCATAGACGCCGCGGCTCTTCATTCCTACCAGACGGTTCTCCACCAGATCGAGAATACCGCATCCGTTTTCTCCGCCCAGCTTGTTCAGGACTTCGATGACCTTTTCGCAGTCCATCTCTTCACCGTTTACCGAAGTCGGAATGCCTTTTTCAAAGTGGATTTCCACATAAGTTGGCGTATCCGGCGCCTGCTCCGGTGAAACTCCGAGCTCTAAGAATCCCGGCTTACTGATTGGAGCCTCGTTGGCCGGATCCTCCAGATCCAGTCCCTCGTGGGAAAGATGCCACAGGTTTTTATCTTTGGAGTAATTCGTTTCTTTTGTAATCTTCAGAGGAATATTATGCTGCTTGGCATATTCAATCTCTTTTTCGCGGGAATTCAGTTCCCAGAAACGCCACGGCGCGATAACATCCATCTGAGGTGCAAATGCCTTGATTGCCAGTTCAAAACGTACCTGATCGTTGCCTTTTCCCGTACATCCGTGACAGATGGCGTCGGCTCCTTCTTTTTTTGCTATCTCCACAATCCGTTTTGCAATGATTGGACGTGCAAAGGAAGTTCCCAGCAGGTAATGCTCATAGGCGGCTCCGGCTTTCATGGTCGGGATAATATATTCATCTACAAATTC
>CATWBR010000199.1 GCA_958349075.1 uncultured Clostridium sp. | reverse complement strand
CAATATTATGTTATTATGTAACTATTCAGTAGCTTCATAGTTCCGCTTCGCGATGCACAAAAAACAGCAGAAAATGCTGTTTCGTGCTGGCTAAACTCGGGATTTTCATGCAAAAACGCATGAAAACACCTCGCGGAATACTGCCTTCTGAACAGTTATGTTATTATTTTTCTCAGTTCCCGATGTTATCTTGCCAAACATCAGCTTACCAAACATCATCCTGACGGGCGCCGCCTTACCGGAAAAAATGTTCTTCCAGCATCAGACACAGCGCATGGTAAACCGGAAGATGCAGCTCCTGGATTTTAAATGTCTCTGTTTCCGGAACCACCACAGCCGCATCGCAGATTCCCTTAAGCTTTCCGCCGTCCCTTCCGGTCAGGCCCACCACCTTCATGCCTTTGGCTTTTGCAGCCACGGCGGCGTACATGATGTTTTCGGAATTACCCGATGTGGTGATGCCGAGCAGCACATCTCCCGGTTTTCCGTATCCGTAAACCTGCTGGGCGTATATCACCTCTCCGTCCACATCGTTTAAGAATGCCGTGGACAGGGCGGTATGACCCGTCAGGGCGATCGCAGCAAGTCCCTGCTGCAGGCTGCAGGCCAATTTTCCGCCCCTCTCCGGATCGATGGCTTTAAGGTTCTTAGCCATTTCCTCCGGAACGGTTCTCTTTTTTACAAATCCCTTCATCAGCTCGCCCACAATATGTTCGGAATCTGCACAGCTTCCGCCGTTTCCGGCAATTAAAAGCTTGCCTCCGTTCTCATACGATTCCCTGACCGTTTCATAAAGGTCTCTTATGTCGCCCTCCACCTGTTTTAACACGGGATAACGCTCCGTAAGTTCAACCAGATATCTGTATTCATCCATTTTACCGTACCTCCTGTTTCATCCTGTCTGAAGTAATGTAATTCTCATCAAAAAGACGTAAGTTTTCCTCCGCCTCCTCTTTTGCCAGCTTTTCACTGCTGACCCGCGCCATTGCATTACCGTTTTCAAAAAAGAAATCGGTCAGCACGCCGTCCGCAATCAAATCCCGGAGCAGGCCGTAGCTCCACTCCCAACTGTCGCTGCCGATATAACCGGCCTCCACGTACACATAATCCGTATCCGCGTATTCCATATATTCTTCAAACGCCTCCGGGGAATTGACCAGTTCCACGTTTCCCCATGGTGATGTGATATCCTTATAAGACTGGACATTGCAGGGAAATTGCAGGCAGAAGGGGTGATCTCCGAACGCAATGACCCTGTTTGCCGGATCGGACGAAAATACCTGCCAGATGACTGCATTCCCTTTTGCTATCATGTCCTCATGCTGTTTTGCCCTGTGGTTATATCTTCCTTTATTGAGTACCTGAATCTCGGAAAATCCCGCCGTCCAGGCCCAGTTTGTCTGCGACATCACCAGGATGTTAAAACAGAGGAATGGCACGGTCAGCGCCAGGACCAGTCTTTTAAGGCCCTTATCCCCCACCCGGTTCAGGCTTCTGCAAAACCACAGAATCAGGAAGGTATAAAGAAGCATAAAGTAATTTCCATCTACCTGGTACAGCATGACCAGGCTTACCATATTAACCGCCAGAAACGGCCAGAATACAACGGCGGCCGCCCGTCCGACACAGTCTTTCTCCCGCTTTGCCGCTCCTGTCAGCAGAAAAAGAAGGATGCAGACCGCCGCAAAGAAAAGGAATGAAGTCCCCCATGCAATAATCACATGCCCCATATCCTTGCCCTCCGGCGATAAAAGTATCTGCCAGAGCCTGCGGAGCAGTACATGGAGGTTACTCTCATCCTGCCAGTTCTGGGGCAGCGAACCGGTGGCAAAGGGATATTTCATTTCAAACCCCAGCTTTGCAAAAATGGAGGTAAAAACGGAAGTTACCGGCATTCCCGTTATCATCATGGTCCTGCCCCAGATTCCGGCCAGCGCGGCTCCCGGTAAAACAAGCGCCGTCCAGTGCCTGACGGGAGCTTTCAGGGACAGTCTCTTTGAGAAAATAAGGTAGAGGCCCATCATCCCGAAGACAGCCGTGGAAAACACAAGGGAAGTCGGTTTCATCGTGAGTGACAGAAGATAGGCTCCCGCCGCCAGAAGGAGCAGGGACACATTCCCTTTTTGGCTGTCCGCTCCGTCCTTTCGCGTACTCACCACATACCTGATAAAGTACTCCAATATAATAAGCTGCAGAAGCCACGTAATAATATCAGGCTTTGCAGAGATTCCCATATTCATAATGCCGGGCAGGGACGCGCACAGAGCCGCCGCCAGAACGGCATACTCCCGCTTCATAACAAGCCGGGCAATCCTGTATACAGCCGTCAGCCCCATCACCGAAAGCCACAGGGTAAAAAACAGCAGATAGCTGTGAGAAGCCAAATCCGCGAGTGGCAGAGTCAGAACCTCCAGCCCTTTGGAATAGACGTAGACCATTCCCACCAGACCCGGATTGTCGTAAATCCCGCCGCCCCCGGCCAGAATATATTCCGACCTGACCCCATACCACAGGGTGTCGAAATCAAGCGCAATGTTCATCCTGCCCGCCTGTATCAGCACGGCGACGAGAATGAATGTAAAACAGAGCGGATAAAGGATTCCTCGGGCCGTCCCCGTATCCTCAAACCTTTTCCCCTCAGACCTTAACCTCTCAGACTTTTTCCCCTCAGACTTTCTCCTGCGCAGTTTAAATTTCACGCCGTAGAAAGCTCCGAGAAAGCTGCCTCCTGCCAGGCAGGCCAGCCGCATCACCGGAATCCGGCCGATTCCGGCCGCCGAAAGGAGGCAGAAACAGAGAATCACCGCGCTGCTTCCCAGCAGGAAATCTGCGGGATATCCGCCCCGATCCTCGATTTTAAAAACATATTCCTTTAAAAACCGTCCGGCCAGGATCAGAAATCCCAAATATACCGCCGCGACCGCCATCGGAAGAAACACCACATGCAGCCAGCAGAACGCCACGGCCAGAACCGCGGCTGCGGCCGCCTGTTTTCTTCTGTCCTTTATCAGGAAAAAGACCGCCCCTGAAAGCAGGAACAGAATGCCAATCTCCACCAGCATCTTTGCCGATTCCGGTGTCTTAATATAATTTACAAGAAATCCTTCGCCTGAAAATAATGTACAGGCGGGGATTAAAATGGAGACTGCGGCTGCAAGTATCATGATTGCTGCTGATATTCTGTTTCTTAAATGCATGTTCCGCCTCCTCCTGTCTTAGTTTGCTGATTCTTCAGCGCTTATCTTCAGCGCCTGTCTTTACCGCTCCATCTTCCCTCCGTCACGGCCCGAGCCGCCGCCAGAAGATCTTCTGCGTAGTAATCGTACTTTGCAGCTGCACATCCGCTGCCCTGCTCTGTTTCGCCCTCTGTTTGCGCTTCTATGAGCGCAGCTCCGTATCCCGTGCCGACGAGAATACTTTTGATGCCGAAATTATGTCCGGCCTCGGCGTCGATCAGCTTGTCTCCTATCATCCAGGAATTCTCCCTGTCAACTCCTCCGGCCAAATCCCGCTCCGCCGCCTCGAACATTCCGGTTCCCGGCTTGCGGCAGCGGCAGTTCTTCTTATACTCCCCGATTCCATGCTCCGGGTGATGGGGACAGTAATAAAATGCATCCACATGGGCGCCCGACTGTCCCAGAACTCCGTTCAGGTATTGGTGCAGCGTTTCCACATCCGCTTCCGTGTAATACCCCCTGGCCACGCCGGCCTGGTTCGTCACCACGATCACGGTAAAACCCGCCTCGTTAAACAGCCTTACGGCCTCGGCAGTTCCCGGTATCAGCACCAGGTCCTCCGGCCTGTGCAGATAATTCACTTCCGTATTCATCGTGCCGTCGCGATCCAGAAAAACCACTTTCTTCGGTTTTTCATCCTGCCCCAGCCCTCCCTGATATTTCATTGATGCCATCTCATATCTCCTGCCATACTAATGTTTCCCGTAACCCGCCGCATGAACCGCGTTTTCCAGCGGGGCTGCGAACAGTAACGTCCGATTAAAAGCTGAACTGATATTCCTTATCCGGCATCTGGACTTTTACATCCTGGTACTGCCATCTGTCGTCGTTGCACATCCAGCTCTGTGTGCCCCTGAGTTCAAAGTTCCAGTCCATGAGCTGGCCGCCGACCGCTTCCAGTCTGGCCGCCACCTTATGTTTTACATTGTAAGGGCAGTATACCAGAAGGAATCCGCCGCCGCCCGCTCCCAGGAGTTTCCCGCCCAGAGCGCCGGCCTTTTTGGCCTCCTCATAAAGGGTGTCAATCTGCGGACTGCTGATCTTACTGCTCATTTTCTTCTTGCTCTCCCAGCCATAGTCCAGAAGTTTTCCAAAATTATGCAGATTCCCCTTCAGCAGCTCGTCCTTAATTGCATAAGAAAGAGCTTTTACCTCGCACATGGCGTCGAAAGCATCCTGTTTCTTGTAATTGCTGACCTGGTCCTTGATAATATTAGCAGAAACGTGGATATTGCCGGTGTAGCATAAGAGCAGGTTATACTGCAGCTCATTGATGATATCTCTCCTGATTCTCAGTGGATTGACCACTACGTTGTTGCGCCCGTGGAATTCGATAAAGTTAAATCCGCCGAATGTGGCCGCATACTGATCCTGGTAACCGCCCGCTATATTTAAGTCGCAGCGCTCCACACCATAGGCCAGATCCGCCATTGCATAATTATCGAGTTCGATTCCTTTCCACCGCGCCATTGCGGTGAGAAGGGAAACCATGACGGTTGACGAGGTTCCAAGACCGGAGCCCGGAGGCGCATCGCACTGAAGATAAACCTCACAGCCCTGCTTGATGTCCATTGCCTTCAGGGCGGCCGTAACGAGATCCAGCTTGCCGTCATAGACATAATTCTCTTTTGTGTTGTATTTCACCGTCATATCAAAATCCAGGGAATGAACGGTGATGTGATCGTCATCCCGCGGAATGATGGAACAATATGCATATTTGTTGATTGTGCTGCCGATGATGGCTCCTCCCTGTTCCAGACAGAACGGCTCCACATCCGTACCTCCGCCGCCAAAGCTCACGCGCAGCGGCGCTCTTCCTCTGATTACCATCTGATGACTCCTCCCTTCACGTCCTCCTGAAACCGAAAATAATCGTCCGGCACACCGATGTCGATAAAGTATCCGTCATTGACAAAGCCGCCCAGACGCTTTCCCTCTTCCATCCACCTGGGTATCATCTCATTTTCCAGTGAAACTTTTCCCTCCGGGATTTCATCGAGCAGTTTTCGCGACATCAGGTAAACGCCGCCATTGATTGTACCCGGCCCGGCCTCTTTTTCTTTCTCATTAAACCCGGTCAGCATCACGCCGCGAAGGACTGCGGCGCCGTAGCGCGATATATCGGAAACCTCCCGCAGCACCAGGGCCATATCCAGACCGTTCTCTTCCTTTATCTGTACGAGCCTGCCGTAATCTATCCGGTAAAATGTATCTGCATTGAGAACAAAAAAGCTGTCTTCGGTCACAAAACGTCCCGCATTCCTGATCGCTCCCGCCGTGCCCAGAAGTTCCTCCTCATAGGCATAGACTGCCTTGATCCCAAAGGCCTCCCCGTCTCCAAAATACTCTTCCACCATGCTGCCCTTATACCCGACGGCAAAAATAATATCGGTAATTCCAAATTGTGCCAGCCCCCGGACCACGTATTCCATAAAAGGCCTGTCCTCAATCAGGGCCATTGGTTTGGGGCGGTCGCTTACCACGCTGCGAAGCCGCGTCCCCAGCCCTCCGGCCAGAAGTATTGCCTGCATCTTTATCCTCCCATTTATAGACTGTTTTTATTGCCGCCGCTCCTCTGCCGGATCTTGTCCGGGGCAGCCGCAAAGCAGTAACCCCCAGTCTTATAATTGTTCTTTTATCTGCTCAAAAAATTTCCTGCTGAGTTCTTTATCCAGTACCCCGACATAGGCGGCCAGCAGCATCCATGTCTGCTCCAGTCCCTTAATATGGGTGCGTTCCTGTCCATGGGAGGCCGAAACTCCCGGACCGATGAGTGCTCCGCGGATATCATTTCCGGCGGAAAGTGCGGAGGAAACGTCGGAACCGTAGTGTGGGAAGATATCTACCGCATAATCGATTCCGTATTCTTTTGCAAGGCCAATCAGCCTGTTTGTCATGTCAAAATCATAGGGGCCGGAAGAATCCTTGGCGCAGATGGATACGTGGTACTCATCCCCGCTCAGATCATCGCCCAGGGCTCCCATGTCGATGGCCAGAAATTCCTCTATCTCTTCCGGAATATAGCTGCATCCGTGGCCTACCTCCTCATAATTGCTGATGGCGATTTTGAGAGTCTGTTCCGGCTGTTTTCCCGTCTCATGCAGATATTTGAGAAGTCCCAGTATGACTGCGGCGGACGCCTTGTCATCCAGATGCCTGGATTTGATAAAACCGCTTTCCGTGTAAACAAACTTCGGATCAAAGCTTATGAAATCCCCGGGGCCGATCCCCAGCTCCTCCACATCGTCTTTCCCGTGCACAATCTCATCAAGACGGACCTCCATGTTGGCTTCCTTGCGCTCCAGCGTCCTGGCCTCGTCAAAGGTGTGTACGGACGGAGCCTTTGTCTGGATTGTTCCGGTAAACGTTTTTCCGCCCCTTGTCAGGATCCGGCAGTAGCTTCCCTCGACGGACTGCATCATAAAGCCGCCTACCGACACGATGGCCAGGGTTCCGTCCTGTCTGACCGAACGCACCATGGCGCCCAGCGTATCCACATGGGCCGAAAGCCCCAGAACCGTTTCCGTCTTTCCCGGCACGGTAATCAGCATTCCGCCCTTCCGGTTATAGGCAACCGGAAAACCGAAGCCGCTTACTTCCTTCTCAATCCGCTCCATCACCCTTTTTGTGTACCCGGACGGGCTGGGTATATTCACAATTTCATCCAGTATATTTACAATATAGTTTATATCTCTCATTCTTCCCTCCTGCGGGCATAGCAAACCCAGTTTAACTTATGTATTTTATCACATATCACTTTCATTTTCCACCCGATACCGCCACAAAAGCCCTGAAATCCATGAAAAGTAAGAAACCTGAAAACAAATATTAAATAAAAAGAAAGAACAGTACCGAATCAGTACTGTCCCGTCTCCCTTAAATACTCTTCCATTTTAATCAGCCGCTCCTCATTCTGTTTCTTGTTCTTCTTGCTGACAAGCCCCAGAAGGACTTCCATCGCCATGACAAGGGTTGTGTAGGAGTTGTAAAATGATATATTTTCCGTGGAATTTAAAATAACGGCCTCCGCTCCGGCACAGAGAGGCGATGTGTATTTATCCGTCAGGGCCACAATGCGGCTGCCCGCCCTCTTGGCCATATTGACCGCAAATACCGTGTCGCTTGAATATCTCTCATAGGACAGGCCGATGACCGTATCCTTTTCCGTCAGATCCACCAGGGAATCCACCAGGGGCTGGCTGCCGTTCACCACGTAAACGCCTGGGCGTACGCAGCCCATCATAACGCCGAACGACGATGCAAAACCTGCGCAGGTCCTGAATCCCACGATAAACACCCGCTCCGCTTCGGCTATCAGTTTCGCCGCCTTTCGGTAGTTTACATAATCAGCCGTTGTCTGGTCATTCTCAATATTTCTCAGCACATTGTCCTTCAGTACTGCGATAATCTCATCCTCAGACAGAAGTTCCATGGACTTTATTTTCTCATATGGAATCTGGGTCTTCTCCTTCTTCCGGTTCTCGGCGAGTTCTTCCTGCAGCGCCCTCTTGAAATGGCTGAAATTTTCAAAGCCCAGTTTGGACGATACACGCACGACGGAGGAGGGACTGACCCCCAACATCCGGGCAATCTCCGCCGAAGTCATGAAGCACGCTGTTTCCCGGTTTCTCAATATATAGTCAAGGACAATTTTGTCCTTCGGCGTCAGCTTGGCTTCACCGGGTATATTCTTAATTCTATCCATTTTATGCCCTCCTCTGTCAGTTGGTTACTGTTCACTTCGTGCCCAGCAACACGCCCATATCCCGAAGCCTGCGGGAAAATTTCGATTGACATCCTTCACTCCAATCACTATAATTACACTAAGAAATGATTTTTCAAATTCACAATTTCATCCACTTTGATTTTCAACATTCATTA
>CATWBR010000198.1 GCA_958349075.1 uncultured Clostridium sp. | reverse complement strand
GGGAGATTATGACAAGGCAATGGAAGTCTATCAGTGGACATACGACCAGTTTGAATATGATTACAGCCTAAAAAATATTTATGTATACAGTGCCTTTGAGACCGGCAAGACAGTGTGTAACGGCTACGCCCGGATTTTTCAGGCGCTCTGCGCCAGCAGAGGACTGGAGTGTGAGATTGTGTACGGTGCGGATCATGCCTGGAACAGAGTGCTGCTGGATGGCCAGTGGAGATATGTTGACATCACCTGGAACAAGAATGTATCTGAAAACAGATGGCTGTTTCTGAGAGAAGAAGAGATGGGCAGTCACCACAAACCTCTGGAGGTATAGGGTATGAGAGATTGGATTGCGGTAATAAGTACGGGGATCTGTATATACTGTACCGTCTTATTTCTTTTGGAAAGAAAAGAAATGGCGCTTCAGGCTCAGCTGAATGCGGTGGAACTGCTGGGAAAGGAAAGCAGAGAGAAGGGGAAACGGTACCAAGGTTTTTTCCTCTTGCGGTTTCTGAAAGCGGTGATGGGCAGACTGCTTGCCCGGATTGGCTCTTTTCTTCCTGTGAGCAGCCAGGATAAGGAAAGAATTTCTCTTCTGATGTATCAGAGCGGATTCAATATGAAACCGGAAGAATACATTGCGCTTCAGTTTTTGCTGATGGGCGGCGGCGGTCTGGCCGGCTTGTATTATGGATTCATAACGGGGATCAATATGCCTTTGTCCGCCGGCTTCGGCGTGTATGCGCTTTATGCAATCCTGCGTTTTAGCGCGTCGGGGAAAGCGGCCAGGAGAAGGGAGAAAATAGAAAAACAGTTTCCGGAAATTTTAGATTTGCTGAGTATCAGCGTGGAAGCCGGACTGGGGTTCAGCCAGGCAATGCAGTACATCACGGAGCAGTGCCAGGGACCTTTGACGGAGGAGTTTCTGATAGCCGTGCGCTCTATGGGACTGGGACAGAGCCGGAGGGCGGCATTGGAGGAGATGTCGCGCCGATGCGGACTCGACGAGATTAATGTTTTTGTAGGAGCAGTGATACAGGCCGATGAGCTGGGGATATCACTCAAAAATATTTTGACTGCACAGGCTAAAGAAATGCGTAACTTAAGACGGATGAAAACGGAAGAGCAGGCTCAGAAAATACCCGTGAAAATGCTGCTGCCCCTGAGCGTTTTTATCTTTCCGGTTATGATGATTGTCATCATGGGACCTGCTGTCCCTAAGATGATGTCCATGTTTTAAGGTGGTGAGAACAATGAAATACTGTATGAGAGCCGATGATGATTCTGGGCTGATTCTGGAAAATGTATCGATAGCAGATAATTTCTGCACGCGGTTTTGGGGGCTGATGGGCCGAAAACAGATAGAAATGGAAGAAGGACTTTTTTTGAAACGTGTATCGTGTATCCATACATGTTTTATGCGTTTTCCTATCTGTGCGGTATATCTGGACAAGGAACTTTTCGTTGTGGATAAAGAGGTTGTCAAACCGTGGCGCTGTGGAAAGTTTTGTAAAGGGGCAGCCCATGTTTTGGAAGTACGCCAGGAGCAATGGAGTAATGTCAGGATATCTGCTAAGATGGTGCTGGAGAACAGAGGACAGGAGACGGCGGATGGAAAAGGAGGAGATGGCAGATGAGTATGTTGGAAGATGAGCGTAAAGAGCCTGGCAAGACGGATGAGCTGAATGACATGCGCAGGGAATATGAGCAGGCGGAGCTGGAGGAAAGCCTGAAGCATGTACTCTTTGGCGGTTATTCAAAAAAGAAGGTCAATGAAGTTCTGAGCACTTATAAGGAAATGATTCGATGGATGCAGGAGAGCTTCGACTATCGCTTAAAAGAGCTGAATGAAGAGAAGGAGCGCGTCTGGAATGAGCGTGTCGTCCTGAAAAAGCAGCTGAGTGCCGAACTGGAAAAAAGCAAAAAAATAGATGCTCTGAAAGAGGAAGCAGAGCGCCTGAAACGGCAGTACGAGGATGACTGCATTGTCTTAAAAAAGCAGCTGAGCGGTGAGCAGGAAAAAAATAAAAATGTAATTGCGCTGAAGGAGGAAGCGGAGCGCCGGAAGCGGCAGTATGAGGATGACTGCATTGCCTTAAAAAAACAGCTGAGCGCGGAGCAGGAAAAAAATAAAAATATAATTACGCTGAAGGAAGAAGCAGAGCGTTTAAAGCAGCAGTATGAGAATGACTGCACTGTCCTGAGAAAACAGCTGGGTGCGGAGCTGGAGAAAAATAAAAAGATGGACTCTCTGGAGGAAGAGGCAGAGCGCTGGAGACAGCAGTATCAGGGCATGAAAGAGAAATACGAGCTGTCCTGCACGGAACTTCAGCGTGTCAGTGAAGAGAAAGCAAACCGGCCGGTTCAGGCGGTTGATGCGGAAAGCAGCTCGTCTCTGATCGCTTCCCTGACCAGTCAGCTGGAAGAACTGACATTGTACTGTGAATCCATGGAGAAACAGCAGAGAAGCCTGGAGATCCAGATCTCAAGTATGAAGAATATCAGCCAGGAGCTGGAGCGTCTGTCCGCCCAATATGAAGAAAACCAGGCGGAGTTAAAAGATGCCAGAATCAGATATGCCAATGTCAAGAACGAAAACCGCGCATTAAACAGCGAAATGGAATCAACCGGCCGGATTCTTGAGGAGATACTGGAGCAGTTTGAACAGAAGGAAGCTGAAAATGATATACTACGCCGGCAAGTGGATGAATTTCAGGCACAGCTTCTGACCGTTAAGAGAGAAAAACTGACACAGGAACAGTCTAATCTAAGTTACATGGAGCGTGCCTATACTGCGGAACGAGAACTTCAGGAGGACAGGGAGGAACTATATCGCGTTAAAAAGGAACTTGAAGAGCTTCGAAAGAAATGTGATTCTCTTGAAAACAGCAAGGTTATAAAGATTCAGAGTGTGACGGAACCAAGAGATGCGAATAGTTCTGAAAAAGAACGGATCGAGGAAATTCTCAAACGGGCCTCATCTGTGGCGGAGAGAGCGTCTGAACAGGGAGAGAAGGCCGTAAAAGAAGACACGGCAGGGATTACAGATGGAAAAGAAATTCTGTGACAGAGATAAAACGGAGGAAGTTATGAGTCAGCAGACAGAACAATTAAGATGTGACATCTGCCCCAGTGCGGATAAGGAGCTTGAAAAGTATATAGGAGAACTGCCGTATGAAACGTCTTTTCACAGAGTGGAGGGACAGTCCGTGAAGTGTGGATTTGGCCTTCTGGGAACATGCTGCCGTCTCTGCGCGAACGGCCCCTGCCGGATTGTTCCGGGAGGGGAGCGGGGGATCTGCGGCGCAGATGCCGACACGATTGTAGTGCGCAGCTTTTTAAGAGCGGTGGCAAGCGGTTCCGGATGCTATATCCATGTGGCAGAAAATGCGGTCAGAAACCTGAAAAAAACGGCTGTCGCCAGAGGCACATTTGCGAGCGTCAGAGCTCTGGAACGTCTGGCGTCCATTCTTAGAATCGAGATGAAAGAAAATATTTACGAGACAGCGATGAAGATAGCGGATGCCTTGAAGGAGGACCTTTACCGGGAGACGGATGATACCATGCGTTATATAAGGGCGATGAGCCTTCCGCAGCGGTATGAAGTGTGGAAACGGATGGAGATTCTTCCCGGCGGCGCAAAGGCGGAAGTCTTTGACGGAGCGGTAAAAACGTCTACGAACCTGTCCAGCGATCCGGAGGATATGCTCCTTCACTGTCTGCGCCTTGGGATTTCCACAGGAATTTATGGCTTGAAACTGTCCAATCTGATCAGTGACATTCTGATCGGCGAGCCGGAGATTCATTTTGCTCCGGCCGGTCTTCAGGTGATCGATCCGGACTATATCAATATTATGGTGACGGGCCATCAGGAAATACTCTTTTCCCAGGTTATGAAGGCGGCGTCATCACCAGAGGGAGAGGCGGCCGCGGTGAGCGCGGGGGCGAAGGGGTTCCGCATTGTGGGATGCACCTGCGTTGGACAGGATATGCAGCAGAGAAAGTCCTGGTATCAGGACGTTTTTGCGGGAACAGCCGGCAATAATTTTGTCAGTGAAGCAGTTCTGTCTACCGGGGCAATTGACGGAGTCATATCCGAGTTTAACTGTACTCTGCCCGGAATTGAGGAACTATGCTCCATCCTGGACGTGGAACAAATCTGCATTGACAGAATGGCAAAAAAGAAGACGGCAGAGTTAATTCCATACAACTTTGAGACGGCAGATGGGGACGCAAAGAAGATATTAAATCAGATAGCCAAACGGTATAAAACCAGGAGGAGCAAGGTGGAGATCCGTCTGCCGGAACACCATGGAAACAGACAAAGTCTGGCGGGTCTAAGCGAGCTGTCCCTGAAACAATTCCTGGGAGGCGCCTGGAAGCCGTTGCTCGAACTTATTATCAGCGGAAAAGTGAAGGGTATCGCAGGCGTAGTGGGCTGTTCCAGCCTGGACGGAGGCCATGATGTGCTGACGGAAAAGCTGGTCAGGGAGCTGATAAAGAAAGATATTCTCGTCCTGAGCGCAGGCTGTACGTCGGGCGGGCTTTCCAACTGCGGGCTGATGGAAGTAAGCGCCGCCGAACTGGCCGGAGAATCTCTGAGGGAAGTGTGTCTTGCCCTTGGCATTCCGCCGGTGCTGAACTTTGGTTCCTGTCTGGCGATCGGAAGGCTGGAGATGGTGGCGGAAGAACTGGCCGGAGAACTGGAAATTGATATTTCCCAGCTTCCGCTGGTGCTCTCGGCCGCCCAGTGGCTGGAGGAGCAGGCTCTGGCTGACGGCGCATACGGTCTGGCTTTGGGACTTACTCTTCATCTTGGAAAAGCGCCGTTTGTGGCGGGGAGTCCTCTGGCAGTCGATGTACTCACAAGACAGATGGAAGGGATCACAGGAGGGCGTCTCATTCTGGAGGAGGATGGAAGCGCTGCCGCCAAACAGCTGGAAGAGGTTATTATGCTGAAGAGAAAAGCCCTTAACATATAGGAGAAAAAGATGAAACGCATTATGATTGACGCATCCCTGTGCACCGGCTGTTTAAATTGCAGCATTGCGTGTATGAATGCCCACAGAGATTCCCAAAAAACCGGTACGTTTAACGCAGCAGATCCGGAGAATCCGCCCAGGAACAGGGTGGAACAGAGAAAAAAGAAATATTATCCGGTATTCTGCCGCTGCTGCAGCGATCCGGACTGTGTAAATACCTGCATGAGCAGGGCGCTGGCAAAGGACAGTGAGACAGGGCTTGTCACGTATGACGAGAAAGCGTGCGCAAAATGTTTTATGTGCGTCATGGCGTGCCGGTATGGGCATCCGAAACCGTCCGCAGGTTTAGACAGAGTCATCCGCTGTGATTTCTGCCGGAATACCAAGGAGAGGGAACCGCAGTGCGTGAAAGCTTGTCCTGTAAAAGCCATCTATATACAGGAGGTAGGCGTATGAAGTATGCGATTATAGGAAGCAGCGCGGCCGGCATTTCCGCCGCAGAAGAACTGCGGAGGCTGGAAGAAAGCGCGGAGATCACGGTGATATCCATGGAAGAACGCATTTATTCCCGCTGCATGCTTCATAAGTATCTGAGCGGAGAGCGCGCGGCCGACGGGATGAATTTTATTCGGGACGGTTTTTTTTCAGAACTGGGAATACGGTTCCTGGGTGGGCGCAGCGTAATCTCAATACAGGAGAGTGCTCATACGCTGTCCTTAGACGACGGGAGTCAGGTCGCCTATGATAAGCTTCTGATCGCGGCGGGCGCATCCTACTATATACCTCCGATCCCCAATTTTAGAGACGCGGTAAATGTTTTGGGGTTTCGCGGAATGGAAGATGCGGACAAGCTTATAAAAGCGGCTGAGAAGCCGGACAGACAGGCCGTGATTATCGGCGGAGGGCTGATCGGGCTGGATGCGGCTTACGGTCTGGGAAAAAGAGGGTGTAAGGTAACGCTTATCGAGAAAGAACCGTACCTCATGCCGCTTCAGACTGACGCGTATGTGTCGGAGCTGTACAGACAAGCGTTTGAGCGGGCCGGCTGTCAGATCATTTTAAATGCGGAGGTAAAAGATTCCACCCTCGATGAGAACGAGAGGCTCACCAATGTGATTCTGGATGACGGCACAGAAATTCCATGTGACTTTGTGATCGCGGCGACCAGTGTAAAACCGAGAATTGAGTTTTTAAATGGAACGAGCATTCAGGCTCTGTATATGAATTACCATATTCATACCGTACTGAGCCGTTTCCTGAAAAAGACAGATATTCATGTCAACAAGGGACTGGAAGTAGACGGACAGATGCGCACCAGTTCTCCCGACATCTATGCTGCGGGGGATGTGACCGGACTGTCCGCCATATGGCCCGATGCAAAGCGCATGGGAAAAATCGCCGCAGCCAGCATGTGCGGGAGAGTTCCGGCAGAGCAGGATTTTTATCAGTTCAAAAACATGGCCAGTTTTTACGGGATTGTCATGTTTTCGGCAGGTAAGACAAGAGTGGATGAGAAGCGGTATGAGGTGCTGGTGAAGCGCAGCCGCGGATCTTACAGGAAACTGATCATCAAGGACGGCGTGATGGAAGGCGTTCTGATGGTGGGGGATGTCTCGAATGCAGGGGTCTATCTCCACGCCATATCTCATCACCTGAATATTGAAAAGGTACGCGATCATCTGTTCCGGCTGTCGTTTGCCGACTGGTATGGATACGATGAGACGACGGGTGAATTTTGCTATCAAACAGAAGAGCAGGAGCCGCTATGAAAGGTTTTATGAATAAAATGAAAAACCGGTTTATCCAAAATGAACGCGGACAGGGTCTGGTGGAATTTGCGCTGATCTTACCGGTCTTACTCGTATTTTTAAGCGGAGTGGCCGACACCGGATGGCTGATTTACAATTATACCAGTCTGTACGACCTGACCGACACCGCCGTCAACGCAAATACGAAAGCGGATCAGGGCGAGGCGGAGGAATATATAAATTTTTATATCCGCAGTTCATTTCCTGAATTTGATATGGATTCCATGACAATTACTCCGACCACCCAGGTGAAGCAGTATAAATACTTCGAGTATGTATGGAAGATGAAC
Organism: uncultured Clostridium sp.; assembly: GCA_958349075.1. GTDB lineage: Bacteria > Bacillota > Clostridia > Lachnospirales > Lachnospiraceae > Otoolea. Next base: position 1,049 of record CATWBR010000198.1, on the reverse strand, counting down.
CAGAGAAAGCACTGGAAGGTCCCGATGTACTGCAAAACCCTGAAAACAGGTCTGACCATAACCTATAAGGTGGATTACCTGACGCCTATGGGCAAAATCATATTCGGAGACACAGATAACAGTATGGAAATGACTTCCCACTCCATGGCTGTAAAGGTTCTGGAAAATGAGAGCTACAAGCGGGAGGAAAATGATGAAGACTGATGTAGAAAAATGGGTGGATCGTGAGGCAGGACAGGCGATGGTGGAATTTATACTGGTTCTTCCGCTGCTTTTAATGCTTATTATGGGCTGTCTGGAAATTTCCTGGTATATGACCAGCAAGTACAACTTAAACCAGTATGCCTCGACGGTAGGGCACAATGTGAAGCCGCCATTCTGGATTACCTGGTCTGAATCAGCGAAGCCCAGAGACTGGATTGATGTGAGGGACGGGCGTAAGCCTTCCTGGCTCAGTCCACAGGAAAAGGATCTGTGGAGCTTTGACGAGTACGACGGATGGTACGCATTTACAGATCCGATCCCAGGGGAAATAATTGGAAGCAATTATTTCCGGGCGACATACACCGAAAATGAGACTCTTTTCAAAAAGCGTCTTAATGAAAGCTTCACACTGCTTGACAGAGCCGAGGTCTCTTATACGATAAAGGGGGGCTGGTATATCAACGCAGAAGCAATCCGGCTTCCGGCAGGCGGAGGCGGAGGCTGGAAACTGAAGCGGTCGTCAGAAAAGATAGAGTTGCATACGGCAGATATCCGGGTTGATATGGTGTATCATTACAAACCTCTTACTCCTCTTGGGGAATGGCTGTTCTGCCGGGACGGAAGGGACTACGTTGAGATGCGGACCGAAGGCCGCTATGTATACAATCTTCCACCATCAATCTATGGATAGGAGGCAGAATATGTTGAAAAAAGCCTTAAAAAACTTGGGGGAGAGAGAAGAGGGCAGCGTAATGATTTTCGGCGCTTTTGGGATTATCCTTTTGCTTATGTTTATGGCTGTTACAGTGGACATGGGGCTGTACTACGTAGAGTATAAAAAATTA
>CATWBR010000197.1 GCA_958349075.1 uncultured Clostridium sp. | reverse complement strand
TCTTCTTCCCCACAGGAGGCTGAGCTGTTATAACGGGCAGCCAAAATATCAAAATTATTAAATTATTCGTCAGAATTGTTGAATTACTTTTTCCTTTTACCCAATTATAATATCAATAAGCTTTTTTCTGTGCCGCAATCAAATTATTCCAATATGCCCTCTGCCAATAAAACGAGGGTCACGTGAAAGGAGAACTGCTATGAATTCATATCCAGAGCTGTTCCAGCCTCTGCGGCTTGGCCGCACCGTATTAAAAAACCGAATTGAAGCAGCGCCTGTGTCGGTGTCTAATCTGACGCCTCAGGCTCACTTCACTCCGGACAATATTGCCATATTTGAACGCAAGGCCAAAGGCGGAGCCGCCATCATCAACATGGGTGAGGCCCGCATCGATCTGAAAACCGGTATCTCCCATCTGCTGTGCCTGGCTCTGGACGATCCGGAAGTTATGCCATCCCTGATCCTGGCTACCGATGCCATCAAACGTCATAATGCGATTCCCGCCATCGAGATCCTTCATCCCGGCGGCCGTGCCAACCCGGAATATTATGACGGTCCCATCTGGGCTCCCAGTGACGCTCCGGGACACCTTGGCAAGGATTACACCGCCCTGGACGAGGAAACCATAAACTACATAGTCAAACGCTTTGCCGATGCTGCGGAAATCGCATATCTGGGCGGTGTGGAAATGGTTATGGTTCATGGTGGCCACGGCTGGCTGCTTCATGAGTTCCTTTCCCCGCTGAACAACCACCGCACCGACAAATTCGGCGGCAGCCTGGAAAACCGGGCCAGGATTTCCCTCATGGTGGTAGATGCAATCCGCAGCCGCTGTCCCGACCTGCTGATCGAGTTTCGTTTAAGCGGCAGCGAACTGGTGGAGGGCGGACTGACCATAGAGGATCAGGTCGAATTTGCCAGGATGCTGGACGGCAAAGTGGATTTAATTCATGTCACAGCCGGAACCTTTCACTACCCCGAAACGAACCAGCACATGGTTCCCAGCATGTTCCATCCCTTCGGCGTCAATGTGGAATTTGCCGCAGCTATCAAAAAAGCGGTGAAAACTCCGGTGGCCGTCGTGGGCGGACTGGATGACCCGAAACTGATGGAACAGGTACTGGCAGAAGGTAAAGCAGATGTCATCGCCGTAGGGCGTTCCATCCTTGCCGACGCGCAGATGCCGTGTAAACTGGCGAACGGACGTGACTATGACGTTACCCCGTGTATCCGCTGCAATAACTGTATCAGCGAATCCTTTGTTCCCTACGTAAAATACTCCTCGCGCCTGACCCGCTGCTCCGTCAATCCGGTGGCCGGCCGTGAGTACACCGAAAAAGACGTCCGCCCGGCCGTTTCCCCCAAAAAGGTTCTGGTCATCGGCGGCGGTCCCGCAGGCATGGAAGCTGCCATCACTCTGGCCGACCGCGGCCACCAGGTTATCCTGGCTGAAAAGTCGGACTGCCTCGGCGGCGCCATCCGTTTTGCCAGACATGTGTCTTTCAAAAACAAGCTGGATCAGTTTATGCAGGTACTGATTCGAAGAGTCGGTGAACGTGGAATTACCGTCAGGCTGGGTACCGGCATGACCCCGGAACTGGCACGGCAGATTAAACCCGACGCAATTGTCTGCGCCATTGGAGCCTCCCCCATCGTTCCGCCGATTCCCGGCGTGGAATTGGAACATGTAGTCTCCGCAGTGGGCATGCATGAGCACATGGAAGAAATCGGCCAAAATGTAATCATTCTGGGCGGAGGCCTGGTTGGCTGTGAGGAGAGTATCGTCCTGGGCGGAATGGGAAAGAAAGTAACCGTTCTTGAAATGAAGCCCGAACTCTGCCGCGATGCCCCCTATCTGCACCACGAAGCGGTGCTTCTGGAAATGGCCCGGCTGGGCGTTGTCACTCACACCGGTACGCGATGCACAAAAATCCTTCCGGACGGCGTTCTGGCGGAACAGGATGGCAGAGAAATTAGAATTACTGCTGATACCGTCATCATTGCGGCCGGTCTGGCTCCCTGTCTGGAGGAGGCGGAATCCTTCCGTTCCTGCGCATCGGAATTCTGGAAGATCGGAGACTGCAAACAAGCCAGAAATGTCCGTCTTGCCGTTCATGAAGGCTATGATGCAGGTTCCTATATTTAATAAAAACTACATATACCGTAACTATGAAAGTACTGAATAGTTATCATAAATCCTAATAATCTGGAGATCGTGTTCGATAGTGCAGCACGGCAGAAAGGAATATAATATTATGAATACAATGATTCCTACAATCGTAATTGTTCTGATCATTTATTTTGCGGCAATGGTCGTTATCGGATGGATGGGCCGCGATAAAGCCAGTAACTTTGAGGGTTATTTAAGCATGGGCCGCTCCGCGGGAGTGCTGCTTCTGATGGGTGGAGCGATCGGCGGACAGATCGGCAACGGCTTCGTAGTCGGCGGCGCTGCCGAGGGCGCGGCTTCCGGTCTGGCTGGCGCTGCCTACGGCATTGCCTGTGCCCTGTCCACGGTTGTGGTAGCCCTTTTCCTGAATAACTTTATCTACAACAACGGCTACATGTCTATGACGGACTATACCCGCAAACGCTATCATAACGAAATACCGGGTACAATCTATGATTTGAGTACCGCTATTTCCTCCATCGGCTTAATCGCCGGACAGATTATGGCCGGTAAAGCCCTGTTTGAAGCACTTGGACTTCCCGGCAATGTGGGCGCTATCGCTATTGCCGTGGTCGTTCTGCTGTACTCTCAGCTCTCCGGACTGTGGGGCGCTTTTGCCACTTCCGTTATCCAGACAGGTGTTATCCTGGTCGGCCTCGTGTCCACAACGATTGTCCTGTTCAGCAAGGGCGCTGTCGGCGAAATGAGCGCTGCAGTCCAGGCCGGCACCTTGGTAAAATCATCGCTGGATTTCAGCGGTCTGTCCGCAGCCGGTTTTGCGGGCATGATGCTTCCTCTGCTTTTAGGTATCGTTACCGACCAGCCGACCTATCAGCGTATTAACTCCGCAAAGAGTGCAAAAATCTCCCGTATTGCCTGTTATCTCTCCTGCCTCGTTATGATTCCGCTGGCCCTGATGCCCGCATTCATCGGTTCCTACGGCTCGTTCAAATACGGCGCCACCGGAAACAGCGCTTTCTTTGATGTTATCCTGATGGAGCTTCCCGCTGTCGTATGCGCCCTGATTATTGCCGCCGTTCTGGCCGCCTGCATGTCTACTATCGACTGCGGCCTGATCACAATGTCCACCGTATTAACGCGCGATATCTGGCAGGGTACACTTAAGAAAACCCCAACAGAGGCTCAGTTAAAGAAAATCACGCTGGGAGTCAACATCGGCTTCATGGTTACCTCAACCGCCCTGGCCCTGTCCGCCAGCAGCATCCTGGGACTTCTGAACTCCGTATACTCCTTCCTGGCAGCCGCCTGCTTCGTTCCGTTTGTCGGCGGTGTGGCCTGGAAACGCGGTACGGCTATGGGCGCTGTGGCTGCATCCATCGTAGGCGTTGCCACTGTACTTATAAGCTGGACGGGTATCGTCTTCCCGCTTGGCAATATCATCCCGAGCGGTGTCTTCCCTGTCATTCCTTCTGCCATTGCTTACATTGTTGTAAGTCTTTGCACGAAAAATACTGAGGCTGAGGCTGCATAAGAAATATTATTTAATAAATACTGAGGGTGCTGCTTTATTTTTGCAGCACCCCCTTTTCCTATTCCAACCGAAAGCGAGACGTCTTATGACTACTTCGACTATTGTCATTTTAATCCTGCTGTCCTATGGAACGGCAATGATTTGCATCAGCAGGAGAGCGAGCCGGCGGATCCGCAGTTTTCAGGACACCATATCGGCTCCCGGACAAACTTCCCTTCTTTTGCTTGCAGGCAGCGCCATAGGCGGCCAAATAGGCAGCGGTTTTGTCATTGGAGGCGCTGAATACGGAGCCAGGTACGGCATCGCAGGCGCATGGTACGGTGTCGGCTGCGGCCTGTCCTACTTTATCACCGCCGCATTGTGCCATTTTATCCGTACCCACCATTATGTCTCTCCTGCCGATTACTTTGCCCTCCGCTACAGCGGCCGTGCAACCCGCCTCATCTACACTGTCGCAAGTATCTGCTGCAGCGTCTCACTGCTCGCCGGACAACTTCTGGCCGGGAGGGCCATATTTCTGACCCTGGGGTTTCCCGCCCGGTGGGGTGTAATCCTGACCGCAGTTATCGCTCTGGCATATTCTAACGCCGCAGGCCTGTGGGGTTCTATGGCCGTCTCTTCAATCCAGAGTATTATTATCTTCATCGGGATGTCCACAGCACTGTTTCTCATGCTGTCCTCTCCCGGCCCCGAAGTCCTGGCCGCTGCCCTGCCCGCTTCCAGCTTCCATATTGCGCCGTTCGGCGGCGAATTCCTGGTCTCCATGACGGCTCCTATCGTATTGGCCAGTGCGGTAAATCAGATCTCATTCCAGAGTGCCTCCTCCGCTAAATCCATGAAGTCGGCTCAGGGAGGTTACCTTCTGGCCGGGATGGTACTGATTCCGGTCGCCTTCATCCCACCTCTGCTCGGCATGTTCGGCCGCGCCCTGTTTCCCGCTCTGCCTGCTGAAAATGTATTTACCTCTCTGCTGCTCACCCGCCTTCCGACTGCTGTAGCCGCGGTGATACTGGCTGCGGTGATATGTGCCGTGGTCTCCTCCTGTAACAGCGCCTACATTGCCGTAGCCGCCAATTTTGTACATGATATCTATCTTGGCATGATCAATCCCAAGGCAGACAGCAGGACTTGCCAGCGCCTGATGCTGCTGGCAGATGTTATGGTCTGTGTCATTGGGATAATCCTGGCGCTTAAGATGAATGATATTATCAGGGTCTTGTCAATGGGATACAGCCTGATGGCCTCCGGCTGTCTCGTTCCTTTTCTGGGCGGCGTACTCTGGAAACGCGGAACAAGCCGCGGTGCGCTGTACAGCGCCTTTGCCGGCATGGCCCTCTCCCTGGCCGCCTCCCTGGAACTGATCCGCCTGCCTTACGCCAGTATCAGCAGTATCCTTATAAGCGCCGGGGTATATGTGGCAGTCAGTCTCTTGACCACGGAGGAAAACAGCTAAAATGGAGGACGGCTGATCAGAGCAATATATGCCGGTTGGATAATATACATACTGTAGTCCTGTAAACACTGAAATAGAACCCGGGCTAACAAAAATGTGCTGATCCACTAATGGTTGTTTCACCATAAGTGTGTCAGCACATTTTTTATTTCATCTTTTCCACCCGTCAGACTGCCTTTATTCACCTAAACGTTTTACCGTCTTCCCTTCCACCAGCGCCGTCTTAATCACATGACGGCAAATCTCATCACAGTGCCCGGCTTCCTCACAGTCCGGGTTTATTTTACATCTCAGGCAGTCCACCGCGGTGATGGACATCTTTGCTTTATACGAACTTATCGTTGTAAGCGGAAAAGGAATTGCCATCCGGGACTGGATGTGGTCAAAGCCGACCAGGGAATAGTCTCCCGGCACGCTGCGGCCGTTCTGGTCAAGCCAGGTCCAGGCCTCCCAGGCCATGCTGTCACTGAAGGCAAAAATCGCTGTAAAATCCACACCGTCCTCTTTCATCTGATCCAGTATATCCGGGATATTGCTCTCCGATACGGATACTTCCCGGATCAAATCACGGCAGACGGGAATTCCGGCCTCCTCATGGGCCTGGATATAACCCCTGCACCTCTCTTTGGCACTGGATATGTAGGACGGGCCGTTCAGAAACAAAATCCGGCTGTGGCCGTTCTCAATCAGGTACTTAGCGGCCAGATAGCCGCCCTGCACGTCGTCGCAGACGACATAATTGGCATCGAGTTTCTCGCTGTGGCGCCCGATCTGGATAAACGGCACGCCGGACTCCATAAGGAATTTGACATTGTCATCCGTTTCCTGGGTCGGACAGATGATAATCCCGTCCACATTTTTATTGATAGCGGTTTTGATTGCCTCCCGCTCCACCTCACTGTTCTCGTTTGTGTTGAGAAGAAATGCACTGTAGCCAAACTGTCTGGCATGGTTCTCAATCTCTTTTGTCATAATCGCAAAATGCGGGTTGGAGATATCCCCCAGAATCACGGCAATCGTATTGGTATACCCCAGGCGCAGAGAGGATGCGATTGTATTGTTGATATATCCCATCTCCTTGGCCGTCTGCTTAATTCTCTGGATTGTCTCCTGTGCTATATCGTCCTTCCCACGGAGGGCTCTGGATATTGTATTGATGCTGTATCCGGTTTTCTCAGCCAGATCTTTCAAAGTCACGGTTCTTTTTGGTCTTTTCACACGGTCGCCCCCTTTTACATTAACGTTAATGTAAAGTTACGCTTTTGTCAACCTTTTTACCGCATATTTTTTCAATAAGTGCCGGTATCTCTTCCAGACTCTCCAGCTCAAACTCCGCAAGACTCCTGTCAAAATGAAAACGGCTGTCGATTAAAGCGGCCACATGCATACCGGCTCTGTGAGCCGCGGTAATACCCACAGTGGAATCTTCAATCACCAGGCATTCTTCTGACTTTACTCCCAGCGTTTCAGCCGTATAAAAATAAATCTCCGGATCCGGTTTGCTCCTTTTAAACATTCCTCCGCTGACCATCAGCTCCAGGCGCTCCGCCACATGGTTCATTGTCAATATCTTTGTTACCTGTTCAATATTGGTAGATGATGCTACGGCCAGTCTCAGCCCTTTTTCCCGGAGCCAATCCATAACGCCCAGTATCTCCGGCCGGAAAATAGCCTGGTAATCTACGAGATCAAATACCTCATCCCAACGGTCGCGGTACTGTTCCCGGAGTTCTTCCCATGTTTCCCCGTTGGCTACGGCCTTCTCCACCACGATCCAGCAGTCCCTTTTCGTTGTACCAACCGTACCGTATAAGTCCTCGATCCGGATATCCGGGTTCTTCTGCCTGGCAAACTCATAAATATATTTCAGGTATTCCATCTCACTGTCGATTATTACTCCATCCATGTCAAAAATTACTGCTTTTATCATAAAACCTCCTGATTTTTTGCCTTTTGCTGATAGTATACAGGAATCAGGTGGTTTTTTGCAAGGCGTACAGCCCCCTTGAATACGAAAAAATCATTACAAAAAACATAATTTTGCCGTACACTGCCTTTTCCTCTCTTTTTCTTTCTGCTATAATCGAGAGAGATTGCAACTGTTCAGTACCTTCATAATTATGAGGAGAATTACGGGAGGATTTCCCCTTAAGTGTTGAGCGCTGATTTTATTTCAATCTGATGACGGACTCTGATAAACCTTAGACATAATAAGAAAGGAGCTGCAGGCCCCCTCACAACAGAGCGGCTTCCTGCAATATACAATAATGAAATATTTCCAGAACTTTCTTGGTATCCTGTGCGCTTTCTGCCTGATGATTATTTTTTTAATCACCTCGGTGGAGGCTGTCGCATACTGGACCCCGGGTTATTACGAAAAAGAATATGCAAAGTACAATGTCACTGCGGATGTCAATATGGAGATGGATGATCTGCTCGATGTGACCCACGAGATGATGGCTTTCCTGCGCGGTGACCGTGACAATCTTCATGTTCCTACCGTCGTAGGCGGCGTGGAGCGCGAGTTTTTCAATGAAAGGGAAATTACCCATATGGTCGATGTACGTAATCTCTTTCTGGCGGCTATCGCACTGCGGAGGATCTGTGCGCTTGTGATTCTCATCTGCGTCGGCGTACTGTTTTGGACGAAGGCTGATATAAGACGTCTGCTTCCACGGATGCTATGTACCGGAACGGCACTGTTTTTTGCACTGACCGCCATATTGGCCGGGGTGATATCCACAGACTTCACAAAATATTTTGTAATTTTCCACGAAATCTTCTTCAATAACGACCTGTGGATCCTTGATCCCTCCACCGATTTGTTGATAAACATTGTTCCGGAGCCGTTTTTTGTGGATACAGCCGCCAGAATCGGCATTCTGTTCGCTTTGGTGACGGTTCTGCTGTTCGCAGTGTGCATCTGGCTCATCCGCCGTACCCCGAAAACCGGACGGAAAGTTCACTAAATACGTTATGCACAAACAGTTACCTGAATTTACAGACTTTTCCACATGCGGACAATTTTTCTTTACATGAAAATGGGAATCCTATATACTGTTAAATAG
>CATWBR010000196.1 GCA_958349075.1 uncultured Clostridium sp. | reverse complement strand
TTTCACACCCCGGCCGGAGAGGGGAAAAATTAAGTGGCCGTTGCATCTTTCTTTTTTTTAGTATATTATTACATGTGGGAATTTCTGTTACTGTTCAAACCGGATAGGTTACGTGAGGTTTATTCGCGTACTGTTTGTGAATAATCTGAAATTTACGTCGAAAGGAAGAGAAAGATGTACCGTTTATGTATTTTTGATCTTGATGGGACATTACTTAATACGGTTAATGCCCTGACTTATACAACGAATATGACACTGGCTGCTTTTGGTCTGGGAAAGATTGTACCGGAGCAGACGAAACGGATGGTGGGAGACGGTTACAGGACACAGATGGAACGCGCCCTGAAGGCCTGCGGTGATGAAAAGCTGGTACATTATGAGGCGTCTCTCCCGCTTTATATGGAGAATTTTGCAAAGTACTGCATGAAGGATGTAAAGCCCTATGAGGGAATTGAACATCTCCTTGAATATCTGAGGAAGAAAGAGGTAAAGATAGCAGTATTCTCCAACAAACCCCATAACCAGGCAGTGGAGAACATAGAAACCATTTTCGGGAAAAATTATTTTGACTGCGTCAGGGGAGAACAGGCGGGTACGCCCAAGAAACCTGCACCGGACGGAGCGCTGATTGTCTGCCGTGAGATGGGAATGACACCGGAAGAATGCCTCTATCTGGGTGATACCAACACGGATATGAAAACGGGAATCGCAGCCGGAATGGATACGGCGGGCGTTACCTGGGGATTCAGGGACAGGGCGGAGTTAGAGGCTCTGAGTCCGAAATACATTGTGGATCATCCCTCTCAGGTGGAAATGATTATAGAAAAGGCAAATATGCCGAATGAGGATCTGAATGAAAGGAAATAAAAACGGAAAAATGGGAAGCCGGATGAGACGTTTTGCCATCCATTTTGCTGTCCTGGCCCTGTTTTTTGTCTCCGGCCTGATTTCGGGCTGCAGCCGTTACGACGGTGGGAGCGGTGGAACCGGCGGTGAGACGGGAAATCATGCAGCTGGCGGATCAGAGGAGGAAGGCAGCCGTAAGGAGGGAAAACTGAATGTGGTCACCACACTGTTCCCTTACTACGATTTTCTGCGCCAGATAGCCGGAGATGACATCGAGCTTACCCTTGTGGTTCCGGCCGGGATGGACAGTCATTCCTTTGAGCCGACGCCGGCGGATATGATTACCATCCAGAACGCGGATCTTGTAGTATGCAACGGCGGAGCCATGGAACAGTGGCTTGAGAAAGTCCTGGACTCCTTTGGAGACGGTGCGGCTCCGGGCCGTGTCGTTACGATGATGGATTACGTGGATACCGTGGAAGAGGAGATTGTGGAGGGAATGGAGGCGGAAGAACATGATCATTCCTCGGACCGCCATAATCACTTGGCCGAAGGCAGCGACCAGGGGAATGACGGCCACCTGCATGAAGAGGAGGATGAGCTTCACGAGGAACACGGTTATGGCGAAGATCTTCTGCACAGCGGCCATGAATATGACGACGGCCACGAAATAGAAATAGAGTATGATGAACATATCTGGACATCTCCTGTCAATGCAATGAAGCTGGTGGGAGTCCTGGCGGATGTGCTAATGGAAGAAGATCCGGACCGCGCGGCGGATTACCGCAGAAGGGCGGACAATTATACCGGCAAACTGGAGGAGCTTGACAAGGAGTTTCGGAATGTAGTTGCGGCGGGTCACAGGAGGCTCCTTGTCTTTGGCGACAAGTTTCCGCTGCGCTATTTCTTTGATGAATACGGTCTGGAATACCGGGCTGCTTTTACAGGATGCAGCACAGATACGGAACCCAGCGCAAAGACGATTGCCTACCTGATAGATAAAGTCAGGGCGGAAAATATACCGACAGTCTATTACCTGGAGCTTTCCAGCCACCGTGTAGCCGAGATTATCGGGGAAGAGACGGGGGCGGAGCCTCTTCTGTTCCATTCCTGCCATAACGTGACGAGGAGGCAGTTTGATTCGGGGATAACTTATCTGGAGCTGATGGATCAAAAAGTTGTGAACATGAGAAAAGGAATTGAATAAATGGGATTGTTATTAAGATGTGAGCATGTCGATTTTGGATATGAGAACCAGGATGCGGTTATCGACGTGAGCCTGGAAGTCAATACAGGGGATTATATCTGTATTGTAGGTGAGAACGGTTCGGGTAAAAGCACCCTGATGAAGGGGATTCTGGGGCTGTTAAAGCCGACGGCGGGAAAGATTGAGGTGTCGGAGGAGCTTAAAAGGGCGGGAATCGGTTACCTGCCCCAGCAGACAGCAGCACAGAAGGATTTCCCGGCTACCGTTTTTGAGGTGGTTCTGTCCGGCTGCCTGGGGAAGAGGGGGAACAGGCCTTTCTATTCCTCGAAGGAGAAAGAGACGGCGCTTGCCAATCTGGAGCGTCTTGGAATTATGGATTTGAAAAAAAACTGTTTCAGGGATTTGTCGGGAGGACAGAAGCAGAGGGCCTTGATTGCCAGGGCGCTCTGTGCCACGGACAAGCTCCTGATTCTGGATGAGCCGATCACCGGTCTTGATCCGTCTGCCATTCAGGATTTTTATAATATTATCAGAAAACTGAACCGTGAGGAGAAGGTAGCTATTCTGATGGTTTCCCATGACATGGCAAATATCGTAAGACAGGCGGGAAAAATCCTGCATTTGCAGCAGAAAGCAATTTTCTGCGGAACAATGGGAGATTATCTGAAGAGCGGTATCGGCAGACAGTTTCTGGGAGGTGACGAAGGATGAGTATTGTAAGCGAAATGATGTCCTACCCCTTTATTGTAAGGGCACTCGTGGGAGGTGTGCTGGTGTCCCTCTGCGCATCACTTTTGGGAGTCAGCCTTGTCCTGAAACGGTATTCCATGATAGGAGACGGACTTTCCCATGTATCGTTCGGCGCCCTGTCGGTAGCGCTGGCGATCGGATGGTCACCCCTTAAAGTATCGATACCCGTTGTGGTTCTGGCGGCATTTTTCCTTCTCAGGATTACGGAGAGGGGAAAGATTAAAAGTGACGCGGCAATTGCAATGATTTCAGCCAGCGCGCTTGCAATCGGTATCATTGTGACGTCCATGACTACGGGAATGACAACAGATGTGAGCAGCTATATGTTCGGCAGTATCCTTGCGATGAGCAGGGAAGACGTGCAGTTTGCCGCCGCGCTTTCCGTAGTGGTATTAGGACTCTTTCTCTTCTGTTATAATAAGATTTTTGCGGTCACGTTCGACGAGAACTTCGCCAGGGCGACCGGCGTGAATGTTTCTATTTATAACGTTCTGATCGCGGTCTTGACCGCTGTGACAATTGTACTCGGAATGAGGATGATGGGGGCAATGCTGATTTCCAGTCTCATTATCTTTCCGTCCCTGACGGCCATGCGGATATTTAAGAGTTTCAGGGGAGTCGTGATTGTATCAGGTGTGCTTTCTATCATCTGCTTCAGCATCGGAATGGTGATATCCTATGTCTATTCCACTCCGGCGGGAGCCAGTGTGGTAGTCGTAAATCTGGCGGCGTTCCTGATATTCAGTCTGGTTCAGGCGGTGCGTCAGGGATTTAAGTTGTAAGAAGGATAATGAAATTTAAGAAGACAGAATTGAAAGAATGGCTGCAGATAAATTTAATAACCGGCCTGCAAATAATGATAATGAGGACAGCATGAATTTCTGAGGGGATGACATGCTGTCTTTTTTAACAGGCAATAAAAGTATGACTGAAATTCTCACCTGCTTGACTTTATCTTCTATTTGTGTAAAAATAATAAATTAGGTTTAAACTATTGTAAAAAGAAGAAAAGAAGGTTGATAATAATGACAAAGATTGATATCATTTCCGGTTTCCTTGGAGCAGGAAAGACTACATTTATTAAGCAGCTCCTCAAGGAGGCCATCGCAGGCGAGAAGGTTGTGCTGATTGAAAATGAATTTGGTGAGATCGGAATTGACGGAGGATTTTTAAAAGACGCCGGGATTGAGATACGTGAGATGAATTCAGGCTGCATCTGCTGCTCCCTGGTGGGGGATTTTGGCAGGTCACTGGAAGAAGTGCTTACAAAATACCAGCCGGACCGTGTCATCATTGAACCGTCAGGTGTTGGAAAGCTTTCCGATGTTATGAAGGCGGTGAGAGACGTTGCTTCTGAAATCGAAGTAGTGCTCAACAGCGCCGTTACCGTTGTGGATGTAAACAAATGCCGAATGTATATGAAGAATTTCGGTGAATTTTTTAATAACCAGATCGACAATGCAGGTACCATTGTACTGAGCCGTACCGATATTGCGGCGGCCGATAAGGTGCAGGCTGCCGTTGAGATGCTCAGAGAGCATAACGCTGCGGCAAACATTGTGACAACCCCGTGCAGCCAGCTTACAGGTGCACAGCTCCTGGAAATTATCGAGAAAAAGGATGATATGGCGGAGGAACTGATGCAGGAGGCGAGGGAATACAGACAGCATCACCATCACGATCACGAAGAGGAGTGCGGCTGCCAGGATCACGAGCATCACCATCATCATGACCATGAGGAGGAGTGCGGCTGCCATGATCATGGGCATCACCATCATCACGGCCATGAGGAAGAAGAGTGCGGCTGCCACGATCATGAGCACCATCATCATGACCATGGGGAAGAATGCGGCTGCCATGATCATGAGCATCATGATCACCACCACGACCATGATCACGGCGAAAACTGCACCTGTGGTTGCCATGATCACGATCACCATGACCATCATCACGCCGACGAGGTGTTCACAAGCTGGGGAAAAGAAAATGTGCCTGCTATCAGCCGTGAAAAACTGGAGTCGGTGCTTCATGAGCTTGCCTACAGCAGTAAATACGGCGAGGTACTCCGCGCAAAGGGCATGGTTCCCGGTGGGAAAGAGGGAATCTGGCTTCATTTCGATCTTGTGCCGGAACAGGTGGAAATCCGTGAAGGAATTCCGGACTATACCGGTAAACTCTGCGTAATAGGCGCAAACCTGGACGAGGAAGGCCTGGAAGCGGCGTTCAAAGCCTGAGGAACACGGAGGGAGATATAGTAATGGATGACGAGAAGATGCCGTTATTTCTGATAAACGGTTTTTTGGAAGCCGGCAAAACAGCCTTTATGAAATTTACACTTCAGCAGGATTATTTTCAGTCTGAGGGAAAGACATTATTAATTGTATGCGAGGAAGGCGAGGAGGAATACGAGGCGGATTTGCTCAAAGAGACAAAGACGGCGGTAGTCTATGTGGAGGAACTCTCAAAGCTCACCCCGCAATACCTGGAAGAGTTGGAGCTTTTCTATAATCCTGAGCGCGTGCTGGTGGAATGGAACGGCATGTGGAATCTTGATGAATTGAAACTTCCTGCCGACTGGGAGCTTTACCAGCAGATTACGATTGTCGATGGTTCTACCTTTGATTTATATCTGAACAACATGAAACCGCTGGTGGGTGCCATGGTCAGAAACACGGAAATGCTCATTATGAACCGGTGCGACGGAATCGAGGACCTGGATACCTACCGCAGAACCTTAAAAGGGATGAACCCACAGGTACAGATTGTCTTTGAGGACGCCGAAGGTGAAATACAGGAAATTTCCGAAGCGGATCTGCCATACGATGTAAACGCAGAAGTGATAGAAGTTTCACCGGAAGCTTACGGCATCTGGTATATCGACATGCTGGACAAGCCCGACCGTTACCGCGGCAAGACCGTGGAATTTACTGCGATGGTCTTGAAAACCCCGGATTTCCCGAAGAACTACTTTGTGCCGGGAAGAATGGCGATGACATGCTGTGAGGCGGATATGACATTCCTGGGCTTCATGTGCAAGGCGAAAAATGCCAGACTCCTGGAAACAAAAGAGTGGGTGAAAGTTACCGCACGGGTAGAGTATGAGTACAGTCCGGAATATGAAGGCGAAGGCCCGATGCTCTATGCTGATTATGTGGAGAAGGCGGCGGAAATAAAAGAGATTGTGCAGTTTTAGATGAAAGATTGAAGATTGAGGTTCTGCCGGGAGGGGACGGTTATGAATATTAAAAAAGTAACGGGGGCAAAAAAACAATATATAGAGTTGCTGTTACTGGCCGATGAACAGGAAGATATGATCGATAAATATCTTGAGCATGGCGAAATGTTTGTGTTGGATGATGGAGGAGTAAAGGCTGAGTGTGTCATCACCAGAGAAGCCGACGATGTTTATGAACTAAAAAACATCGCGGTGCTGCCTGATGCTCAAAGAAAGGGTTATGGGAAACGGCTGATAGAATTTATCTTTACTCATTACCCTGCCTGCAATGTATTGTTTGTCGGAACCGGCGACTGCCCATCGACGCTTTCTTTTTACCGTAACTGCGGATTTACAGAATCGCACAGGGTAAAGAACTTTTTTACTGATAACTATGACCACCCGATGTTTGAAGATGGTATACAACTGGTTGATATGGTTTATCTGAAGAGAGAGCGGTTAACACACATTGAGTAAGGCGCTTCCATACACATAATCATATTAAGGTGACCTTACGGTGGAACACTTATACGGCCCAACTTAACAGGAACACTTTCCTGTTAAATAAAAAAGTGCCATATCCGATCCCGGAATATATAATTTCCGGTGCCGAATATGGCACTTTTCTGCTGCTTCAGCGACCCGCCGCAAGCGGAGAATTGCCCGCGGGATTCTTTTTAACCATTTCTCTTCTTTGGCAGTCCCTACTCACTCATCTTTGCCACCGGAGTAGGTCTTCTTCTGTCAAATACCTCGCTTACATTAAATAAATCGCTTAAATGATCCTTTGTCGGATTCGTCTCCGGAAGGTCGTAATACATTCGGAAGCCATCCAGGTTTCTTCGTCCCTGTCTCATGTAATCATCGCCAATCTGCACCCAGTATTGGCTGGAGTCCACGTTACAGAAATACCGGAATCCCTTGGAATGAAGATATTGGTAACGTTCTCCGCTGGTGTCGTAAGGCATCCAGCCGCCGATATCGCTGCCAAACGGGAACAGGATGATATCGCATGGACCAATCAGCGTTTCCACCTCTGCTTCCCATTTATCCGTATCCGTGCGGAAGTTCTCCATTGAGATGGTTCCCATGTTTCGGTGGCCCCAGCTATGGGAAGCCAGCTCAAAACCGTTTTCCTTCAGGCACTCAGCCACCTTGGCGGCCTCCTCCCGCTCTTTTTCATAGTCAAAGCCCGGGTTCTTAGCCCTGTATTCGTCTGAATTGTAAGACGCGGCGGTACGGTAACCAAGGATACCGTTATATCCTGTGAGGGCAATCACTGCCTTTGCCCCCTTATAGGAGAAGTCAGGATGCTCTTCAATAAAATCATCGAGCAGCGGAACCAGGTCGTAGGAACCTACGAGCACGGAACCGTCTTCCAGTTTCATCTCATTGGTAGGTTTTCCATCCTCACCGATAATCATCTTTGTAGCAAAACCGTCGTCTGCCATATACTCATAATAACACACGTCATCCTGTGACATGACGAAAGGCTGCTTGCCCGGAGGCAGCATAATGTCGCCCTGGACAAAATGCGGATTGCCGTCCTCGCCGGTGGTTTCGTAAGCCACATCGTGAAGCTTTACAAGGACGAAACCGCGATCGTACATGGACTGAAGAATCTTCATAAATTCCTCTTTGGTGGTCATCATCTGATTATATCCCTTTTCCCTGGAATCACCGTCAAAAGCTTTGGAGGTATCCATAATCAGGGTGTGGAAAAATACATGTGTGACCTTCTTCGGATCGGCGCGCACGAGAGTGTTCTTCGTCTCTTCATAGCCTGCGATTGCGGCGGTGACCTGTTCATCCGACGCATAAGGACTTTCAGTTAAAAGCGCTATGGCAGCGTCATAATCATAACCCGCGGCAATGAGATTGGCACGGTTCAGATAGCTCTCCAGGCTGTTTGCATTAGCGGAAGCTTCTGAAGCATCCTGGGATTCGGAAGATTCACCTGCCGTTCCTGCAGCTCCCTGATTGTCGGGATCCGGCCCCTGCATGGATGGATCCGAGGCCGTATAAACTTCACCAAGGACTCCCCTGGTTTCCAGACTCTTATTCCTCATATAGAGATATGCCGCAATGCAGAGCAAAATGGCCAGAATCGACACCAGAACAATATAAGGCATGACCCGCAGGAACTTCCTGCGCTGACGCCTGGAATAACTGGAATATCCGCTGCTTTTCAATAAAAAATCATCTTTTCCCATAATATTAAAT
>CATWBR010000195.1 GCA_958349075.1 uncultured Clostridium sp. | reverse complement strand
CATTTATTATACTTGAATTATAATGATAACGATCTTATATTCCGCACACAGGCCGCATCATCGGTAAGAAAAACCATATAAAACCGGAAACACCGATTATTTCATCACTATCACTATCTAAAAGGAGGATTTTCAACGTGAATTCTATTTCGTATCAAAAAGACGTCACAGAACTGATCGACCATCTCAAAGCAGGAGTTTCTCCGTTCCACACCATCCGGTATTCTGCGGGGATTTTAAAAGCGCAGGGATTTGAGGAATTAAAGCTGAACGCTCCCTGGTCCATTCAGGCAGGCAGGTCTTATTATGTCAACATTTTCGACACTTCTCTGGCTGCTTTTTCGATTGGCAAAGACGCAGTCTCCTCCGTAGGCCGGATCCCCGAACTGCGGGTTGCCGCTTCCCATACAGACTGGCCCTGCCTGATGGTCAAACCGTCTCCCGAGCTGACTTGCGGGCCTTATGCAAAACTGAATGTATCCGTCTATGGGGGGCCCATCCTGAACACCTGGCTGGACCGTCCCTTATCTCTGGCCGGAAAGGTCTGTGTGCGCGGCATTGATCCTTTTCACCCCGAAGTCCTGCTGGTGGACTTCGCCCGCCCTCTCCTGACCGTTCCCAATCTTGCGATCCATTTTAACCGTGAGGTAAATAAGGGAGTGGAATTAAATCCCCAGAAAGACATGCAGCCGGTTCTGGCCGTGTTTGATGAAACGCTGAATAAGGACACCTTTTTCCTCGATCTTCTGGCAAAAGAAACAGGCCGGGACAAGGAAGATATTCTGGATTATGAATTTTATATCTATAACTGCGACGAACCCTGTCTGCTGGGCGTCAACAATGAGATGCTCTCGGCCCCCCGCCTGGACAATCTGACCTCCGTCCATGCCTGCCTGAGCGGAATCATGAGCAGCCGCCGTGAAAACGGGATCAATGCATCCGTTCTCTACGATAACGAGGAGATCGGCAGCAGCACCAAACAGGGAGCCGCCTCACCGCTGCTGGAGCGGATTTTGGAAAAAGTCTATCTCAGCCTGGGCTATAGCCGCAGTGATTTTCTCAATGCGCTCTTTGGAGGTTTTCTGCTCTCCCTCGATGTGGCTCATGCCCTGCATCCCAACCAGGCCGAAAAATACGATCCCAAGGACCGAATCTGTCTGAACGAGGGTGTCGCACTCAAGCTTGCCGTTTCCCAGGCCTATGCCACAGACGCCTCCTATGTCAGTGTCATCGAGGACATCTGCCGCAGAAGCAACATACCGTACCGTAAATTCTCCAACCGCTCCGATATCCGCGGAGGTTCTACATTGGGAAGCATTTCATCCTGCCTGTTGACCATGCCGGCCGTCGATGCGGGCGCACCCATCCTTGCGATGCATTCGTCGCGTGAGTTGATGGGGGTAAAAGATCAGTGGGCGCTGGCGGAACTTACAAGGAGATTTTTGGGTTGAAAAATGAGGACTAAAGCCGCCACTCTATAGAATTCATGGCGGCCGCAGGAAGTCCGGAAGACAGTGAGGTGCTGTCCGTACATGTGATACCAAGAAGAAAAGAAGGACATATGAAGTGTGATACAATTTCAGCACAACTCATATGTCCTTTTTCACGGATTCAATATTTAAGCAGCGATAAACAATATTTTCTTTTTAGCGAACCATTTTCAGCTGCCCGCCATCTAATGGTTGTAATAATCAGAAAGTCCGGACATTGTTACAAGGAGATAACTATGAATATTTGTTTAAGTAAAGCACAATCCCGGGACGCAGATGCTTTTGTGGCGCTGATGGAGAGCAATATGCAGGATATGTATAAAGTTGCCCGTGCAATTGTACCCAATGATGAGGATGCGGCAGATGCCATCCAGGATACAATCCTGGCATGCTGGGAGAAAATACATACCTTAAGACAGGAGGAATATTTCAAAACCTGGCTTACAAGGATATTAATCAATAACTGCAATCTGATTCTGCGGAAAAAGCGAAAACTGGTGCTGGAGGGCAGTATGATGGACATGCAGGAGGGCCGGGAATGTGCCGGCTATAAAAATACTGAGTGGAATGAGATGCTTCAGTGCCTGGATGAGAAATACCGTGTCATTATAATATTGTACTATGCGGAAGGTTTTAAAGTGAGGGAAATCAGCGAAATCCTGAGTGAAAGTGAGAGCAGTGTCAAGCGGCGCTTGGCAGCGGCCAGAAAACAAATGGAGCTGGTTTACTACCCTGAAGGACGGAGGAATGCCAAATGAAGCTGGATGAGAAAATGATTTCTATTTTACAACAGGATGTTGAGCTTCCCGACATTGTCGCCAGAAAGGCTGATGCAGCTTTTTCTCAGATTCTGGCTGCAAATCAAGAGGAGATAGTACAGACGGGCAGACGGAAAAATAAGACATCCCTGAGCAAAAGACATGGCATGAGATGGCACAAGGCAGCGATTGCCATCGCAGCTCTGCTGGCTTTCGCCATTGGCGGTTGTGTGGCTAAGCCTGAACTGGCGGCAAAAATATTTGCCATGCTGCAGGGTGAGGTGAGCTATTCAGGCGACTATGTAAAATACGCGGAGACGGTGGCAGCTCCGCCCTCCCAGGAGCCGTTAGGGGACTCTGCTGGCACTACCGCATATTCCAAGACCGTAAACGGTGTAAAGGTAACAATTATAGAAGTATACTGCAATCAGGAAGCACTGAACATTTCTATGACCATAGAGGGAAAAGAACCGTTCCGTGATAAACTTCTGACAGATCAGTCCGGCCATCAGAAGCTGTATCTGGATATGGAAAACACTTTCAGCTTCCGGCCTCAGCCTGTTGTGGGAAACGCCTATTTGGAAGGCAGCTTTATCGACGATCGCACCTATGCCGGAATCTGGCGTATGGATTTGAAGAGGATTCTTACAGACTACACGGCCATAGACAAAATGGCACTGGAGGCCCAGACAGAAGGACGGGATTTCGTGATCACCGAGGAGATACTCAATAAGTACAGCCTTTCCATTTCACTCCCCGAACAATTTACAGTAAATCTTGATTTAGAAAAAATAATCGGGGATCTGGCCGAGCAGCCCAAATTGGACTGGGGAATGAGCACAAAGGAACTGGAGGCATTGTCTGAGGAGGAATTTACGGAATTATACAATACGGTCGCCAGAAAATATGGAATTGATCATTTTCCCAATACTGCACAGAACTACTGTATGGAAGGGCCATGGGAATTTACAGTTCCTGTTACAGTTAACAATGTAAACACCAGGACAATCACAGTGGAAGATACCAATGAAAAAGGCATTGGCCTGGCTTCCGTGACAATTACCCCCTTTGAGATGAGCCTCAACCTGATATTCGAACACAATGACGGCTCAGAGTACTATCCCGTTGTATTGGATGCTGACGGGGAATGGATAGCACCGTCAGGATATGCAACCAGCTTTCCTGTAGCAGGGCATGACACCTCCCGCATCTATGTCTATCTGTGCGACTATCTGAAGTATATGGATGAGCTCAAAGGAAAGCAGGATCAAGATAATTTCCGTCAGATTTTAGAGGAAAACTCGGTTTATTCAAAGGAAGTAAGTACAAAATAACGATAATAACGATTTAAAGGCCGCCGAAGATTGAGGCGGCCTTTAATCACAGTCAGCAGCTATCCTTAAGCAGCTTTCTTACATCTCAGTTCAATTTCACTTTTAAAATCCTCTCCACCGACTGATCAATCCTCTCCTCCGAGAGTCTCCCATCGTGAACCGCATCCAGCACACCCTGATATGCTTCCTGGAAATTTTCCGGCATCAGCAGCATATCATTTCCTGCCTGCAGCGCTTTCACAGCGGCTTCGGCAGAACTGTAGGAGGATGTGATTGCCCCCATATTCAGGGCATCCGTAATAATAATCCCATCATATCCCAGAGTCTGTCTCAGAATCTCCGTGAGCATCTTCGGAGACAGGGAGGTCGGCGTATTGTCACCGGTCACGGCCGGGGCTGAGATGTGCCCCGACATGATAAAGCGCGCTCCGGCGTCCATTCCCTCTTTAAACGGAACAAAGTCTTCCGCCGTCAGTTCCTCAAGCGTCCGCTCCGTCGCCGCGTATCCTTCGTGGCTGTCGGCCGCCGTGCCGCCATGACCCGGAAAGTGCTTAAGCACTGCGCTTATACCGTGGGCCTGCAGGCCTTTTACCACTTCGTTTGAAAAAGCTGCGGTCACGGCTCCGTCCGTCCCGAAGGAACGGCGTGCAACCACCGTATTTTCAGGGTTGGTCAGAACATCCGCCACCGGGGCAAAATCCATATTAAACCCAAGATCCGCAAGGTAAGTTCCTATCTGATCCCCCACCTCGTATGCCTTTCTCGGGTCTCCGGAGGCTCCTATCTCACTCATATTGGGAAATGAGGCAATCCCAAATTCTTCATTGCCGCTGATTCTGGCAACCTGACCGCCCTCTTCGTCCACGGCCAGAAAAGCCTCCACTCCGATGCGGTCCCTGAAATATTTCTGCGTTCTGGTGAGCATATCCTTAATCTGATCCGGGGAACGCAGATTCTGCTTAAAATAGACAATTCCCCCCACCGGATCACTGTTTATGGATTCCTCCGTCTTTGCACCCGCCGCATATACCTCATCCACTCCCGTGAGTGCCTCAGGCGTCACCATAAAGAGCTGAAGGACCTTCTCCTCCAGAGTCATACGCTCCATCATCTCCTCAACCGTGGGAGGATGTTCTTCCGCGCCGTCCACAAAACCTCCGGTCCCATCTCCGGTCCCGCTTTTCTCGTCGCCCGGAAATACTTCCGTCCCGACCGCTGCCGAGGATTCCCTTGCTGCAGCCAGTTCCTGATCCTTTTTCACCGTGTGGCGGTGAATTAAAACAACTGCAATGGCCGCTGCCGCTGCGATTAAAAGCAGGATAAGCCATCCTGCAGAATTTCCCCCGCGCCTTCTCCGGCTCCTGGGATTTCTTCTGCTTTGTCCACGTTGCCGTTCTTCCATTCCCATGTCCAGCCTTTCGCCTGTTATTGTCCCGAATGCTTTCTGTAGATTTCAAAGAAATCCGCATCCGCCGCATACCTGTCCGAACCCAGGTCCAGTTTACTCCACGGATCGCCCGAGTAAGTCAGATTGACTTCCTCCTTGAACCTGTCGTAGATCTCCCGGAACGCTTTGCGCTTGCGCTCTTCAAAAATGACTTTCTTCCTGGCCGCCGTAGCTTCTTCATCATAATCACTGACGCATTTCAGTACATAGTATGAGCCGTCCGACTCGATTACCTGGCTCACCTGCCCGCCCGTCAGTTCAAAGGCTGCATCCTCAAATCCCTGCGGCTCCTCTTTTCTGCCCAATTGCCTTGTGATAACGGATAAACCGGCATCCTCGGCAGATTTTTCAAAATTTGCATTCTCCTGTGATGCGGCAATAACCAGGTTCTCGGCTGCCTGTCTGTCGGCAGTCTCTGCCTGCATCAGCGTGATAACCTTTGCCTCGCTGTCGCTGACTTCCAGGGCAATCCCCTCCGTCAATGCCTCCACCAGCTTTTCAGCCATACAGTAATCCTCAAATACCGTCCTCACGTCCTCTTCGGTGACTCCCATATGCGAGATATCCTCCGATGTGAGGTTTTCATAGTACTCCGAAGCCGCGGCCGCCATCTGGGAGCGTTCCTCCGGCGACAGGGTCATCTTTTTGTCCTCGGCCAGCAGATTCATGATTTTCAACTCTTCCATAAAGTTTTTAATCTGCCCCGTCAGATAAGATGCAAAATCTTCCTGTTCATCGGATATCGTGACATTCCAAATCTGATCCGTACAGATTTCCTCGTACCGGTTTTTCTCCGTCATCGCGATTACCATGATCTCCGGAAGGGAATATCCCTTCTCGCTCTTTTTGCCGGCAGGCAGCGAAGCTCCCTTGCCGCATCCGGTCAGGACAACAAGGCTGAGCGCCAGCACCGCTGCCGTGAGCTTTCTCCACATCCGGCTTTTCTTTTTCTTATTGAGACATGTCATTCTATTCAAATTTCCACTCCTGTCGTGATGATTCATTTCCGGTTTCTACAAAAGAAGCTTCAGTATTTTCATAACACCGTCATTCACATTGAGATCCGCCTGGAACCTGGCCGCTTCTTTGACTTCTTCCCTCGCATTTCCGACGGCAAAACTGTAATAGGCCCGGTTTAACATCTCTATATCATTGAGCTGATCACCGAAAGCCATCGTCTCCTCCGGGGCAATCCCGAGACTTTCCTGCAGCGTCTTTACGGCTTCTCCCTTGTTAACCCCCAGGGCCATGCAGTCCATCCACATCTCTCCGGATATCGTCATCTTAAGCCTGCTGCCGTATTTGCTGAAATACGGTTCCGTGGCGTGCTGGATTCCATCCCTTCTGTATGCGGCCACCTTAATAATTTCATCGTCCACTTTTGTGACGTCATCCACCTCAATAATATTAAAATGGTATCCGTTTATCATCCAGTCAATGAACTCACGGTCCTTCGTCTCCAGATAGGTCCCCTTGGCCCCGCTCACCATGACCTCCAGATCCGGGTCTTTTCTGATATCCACCGCCAGTTGATCCGCGGTTTCCCTGTCGATTGGGTAGAGGAAAAGATTTCTCCCGTAGCAGCCCAGGTAAGAACCATTCTCGGCCACATAAAAAATCTCCTTTTTGATGGGGGCGAAGGTACATTCGATGCTGGCCGCCTGGCGTCCGCTGGCGGCTGCAAAATGGATCTTCTTTTTCTTTTTCAATTCCATAATCACATCAAAAATCTCCGGATTAATTTGATTTTCTCCGTCTTTTACAAGGGTGCCGTCAATATCCGATACGATTAATTTAATCATCCTGTCCCTCCAATAGGCGTTTCATTTCCTGATACACTCTTCCTGCCGGCAATCCCATCACATTTGTATAGGAACCCCGGATTCCTCTGATATGTGCGGCAAATCTGCCCTGGATTCCATAGGCTCCCGCCTTATCCATGGATTCCCCGCAGGCCAGATAAGCCTCTATCTCACGCTCCGACATGGGATATACGTCCACAGCGGTTTCTACGGCAAAGGTCTCCTTCCGGTTACCTGCAATCAGGGTCACGCCGGTGTAAACGTGGTGCGTGCGTCCCTGAAGAGTTCTGAGCATGTCTGCCGCATCGTCATAATCCGCCGGTTTGCCGAGTATTCTTCCGTCCGCATAAACTACCGTGTCGGAACCGACCACCACCTGTGTAACAGACGGGCCGTCTTCCGCTCCCATCTTCCTGTCACTGTCTGTGCCATCCTCAGCCCGCTTCCCGTTCCGCGTCTCTTTAAGCCTCGCAGCCACCTCTTCGGCCTTCTGTCTGGAAAGCTCCATCACCACCTGATCGGGCTCCTTCTTCGTCACCTTCTCCTCAACCCGGCTGGGAATCACTTCCGGGACAATTCCAATCTGCCTGAGGAGCTCTTCTCTCCTCGGAGAAGCAGACGCCAATATCACTTTTATATTTTCCATCTTTACATCCTGTCTCTTTTCTGTGCTTATCCTGTTTACCATGATAGCGGATGGTACACCGCCATCCTTTTATTTATACCACAAACCCACCTGTATGCACAAGGGCAGCCGCGATGAAAAAGCAGGCGGCAGCCCGGGATCCGCTGCTGTCCACTGTGTGAACAGCAGCCGGAATCTCCCGTTCTGCCGCCTGCCTTCTTATCTGTAAATCCATACCGGCGCCGCTGTAACGGCGCAACGTCCTGTCCACCGGCTTAAAAGCCCTATGGATTGACCTTCATCCTGCCGATCATCTCTGTGTCTTCTTCACAGTCTTTTTCCCTGATTTCAGTCCTGAAGCTGTAAAAAAAGTCAAACACGTAAAAGAAAATCAGTGCTAGGGCCATATATTTCCCCACGTGGTTCGGAATCATTCTCACCGTGTTCTGTACCTGTACATTAAGGATCCTGAAAAAAATAATTCCCAGAAGTCCCCAGCCCAGGCTGCTCTCCAGGCAGATAATACCCTTATAATTACATTTTTTCTTACTGTAATCCCACCAGAAAGCTCCGAAAAGCCGTATCATGATTCTGGCGGTGATAAGCTCCATCGTCGTTGCCATCAGCATACTTGCAAAGTAGAGCTTTACCATGTTGTCGGAAACCGGTCTGAGGAGTATGGCGGCGCCGATAGCCCCAAAACCGTAAATAATACAGAACGGCCCATGGCCAAAGCCGCGGTTATAAACTGGTTTTCTGTTTTCCACAGTCAGAACAATACATTCGAGGATATAGCCAATCAGGC
>CATWBR010000194.1 GCA_958349075.1 uncultured Clostridium sp. | reverse complement strand
AGCAAGCACCGGCGGATTCCAATGTCCCCTTCGGAAAGTTTTCTCCCTCCTTCCCAGAGCAGGTTATCCCCCGGGACTGAAGACTCATAACCTCCCCTCTCACCATCCCGACCCTAGATAAGGAAGCGGAACGGAGCCATCACAATCCCGGTCACCTTCATCGCAAGCTTCTTCCAGCCCGGAATCTCCGCCACCGTTATGCCGGCTGGAACCTCATACTCCGTCTCGTCAATCACCTTGCGGCATTCTTTCTCAATGGCATTAAGATTCCCATTCAGTTCCTTTGTCAGGTCTTTGCTCTTGATAACCAGCATCAGTTCCGTGTCGAGATAGGTGCTCCTCAGATCAAAATTGTAGGAGCCGATCGCGGCAATATCTTCTCCCAGTGTAAATGACTTTCCGTGTGTCGAAATTCCCCCGTCATACTCATAGAGAGGGATGTCCATGGCGATCAAGGACTTTTTCCTGTACAGATAATCGCTGGATGCAAAAAAGTTGTCCCCATTTTCCACCGAATTGAAGACGATTTTCATAGCGGGGACCGCTCCGTTTACTTCCTTGAGACGTTTCTCCATATATGTATTGCATACAAGATAGGGAGTGTGGATGGCAGTCTCTTTCCCCGCGGCCTCCATCAGCTTTGTAAGCTGATAGAATACCATGGGTTCCTTCCCATAGATTCCCGTAGGGTTGGACACAAGACAGATTCCCTCCGTCTCAAAGGTGCGATCTTCATAATCAGGCTGTCCAAATAACTCCGGATTGTCTTTCCTGAGAGTTTTCATCCTCTCCCTCAGCATTTCCCGGTCATCCCGCACGCTCTTTTTTTCTGTCGTCTCTTCGCTGTCGGCAAAGGGTTTTGTCACATCAAGGTTCCAGACCCCCTCAAAATACGATTCAACTTCATGCAGTGAGCTTTTGTTTCCCTCCTCTGTCCCATGGGCTGAATTGTAGACTAACACCTCCCGGTCGAGACTCTCGTGCTCCGTGCCGTAGGTTCCGATAAAATAGTCAAATGAGTTACGGCCTCCTAATATATATCCGATATCATCCACAATCACATATTTGTCATGCATCCGTCCCTGGGTTTTCCAGGGTTCCAGGAGATTAATCGGGTTATAGTGGCGTATCTCAATATTGGGATGGGAACCGACAGCCTGAAACAGGCTCCTTCCCGTCATCCTGACAAGACCGGAAAAACCGTCGACCAGGATTTGTACCCGGACCCCCTGGTCGGCTTTTTCAAGGATCAGGGCAAGCAGATCTCTCGTGCTCTCCCCATCCCTCATATCAAACGTTGAGAGTATGATCCTTTCTTTGGCCTGGTCCATCAGACGGAGCCGCTCCTCCCAGGCGCTTGCATTCGTTTCCAGAATCATGGCGCGATCGGAAAATTCTGTTTCCGCATCATCTCCGCTCACCATTGCCTCAAGTCCGGGAAGCAGCGCCGTCCCCTCCTCCACTTCCTTATAAGTAAGAAATGGGAATACGGCCCCGACGGCCAGATACAGGATGAGCAGCAGAGGAAGGAGCCAGATCCGTCCCTTTTTGCGATGTTTCATTCTGCTGCCTCTTTTTTCAGTGTTTTTGTAATATTTGCGGCAAACTGCTCAATTCTCCCTCCGATGCCGGGAAGCCTCATTGCGCTTCCTGCGTTGTTGGCCGTCTCCAGCATTGCGAAGTTCCCCGGCAGATAAAAGGTTTTATTCATATTGAGGGCGGCGATCAACTGCTCCGCCACAATATCGCTTCCGGAATAACCCGACACCACTATACCGAACAGCGCCTTGTCATAAAAACGCGTCGTGCGGAACAGGGCCGTCAGCCTGTTGATAAATGCCGTCAGGTTGGCGGACAGGGCGTCATTGTAGTTTGGGCACAGCATTACGATGGCGTCCGCTTTCTTAACTGCCGGATAGACATCCTCCGCGATAATTCCTCCGTAAAAACAGCTTCCCTTCTCACCAAAGTGAAGGCACATCTTGTACGGACAGCCGGAACAGTCGGAAAGTGTCCCGTTCCTCAATCCGATTTCCGTGATATCAAAACCGGACAGCCGTTCCCTGACCGCGTTCCAGAGTGCAAACGTATTGGAAGTCTGGTGGCTCGATGCGTGAAGGACCAGGAGGTTGGGACGTTCCGACAGAGGCCTCTCAAATTTCATAATTTCCCGCACCAGGATTTCAACGCTTATTTTGTATGCGCTTTTCAGATCTGTTTCCATATTTCCGGCTATGATGGTGAAGTTTGACAATGTTTTCGTTCCCTCCACCAGAGGGCGTCCCACAAAGGTACAGCCGCAGCAGTTTGCGGTAAAGGTGAGTTCCCTGGCCACTGATTTTGTGAAAAGATCGCTGCAGCCGTCCGTGACAACACCGCCTACCCAGCCCTTCAGGCTTTCAGGGTTCTCTCTGAGGAAGCGTAACACCCTGTAATACTCCTGGTTTATCCCTGTCTTTCCGAGACAGACGGCAAACAACAGACGCTTAGTGCCATGCTGCGCCGTCTTATCCGTAAAATACCCCATCTCATCCGCACTGTGGATGAAGTGGACCTTAATTCCGTCAAGCGCAGCCAAAAGCACCTCTTCCAGCCGCTCTGTCTCCCCGCCTCTTTCTCCCTGAAGCTTAATTACTGTTATATCTGAACTGTTCAAAAAACCGCTTCCTTTCTCACGGGAATTCGTTTATCAATGTCAGGTTATACAATTTTCTTCAAATTATCCTCGGCCAGCACAATTCTCTCGTAAAGTTTTTCCGGCAGAGGCAGCACTTCCGTCTCAAGCCCGGACGCGGTGTACCTGTTTTTCACTCCCATATAGACGCCGCCTAGGAATACGGAACCGCAGTGCCATGCGCCGCGCATCATCAGAACCAGTGAAATTGCCCCCGAAGAATATGCCGGTGCAATGAACGGCTTAAAACCGATGGCTCTCATGTGAAGATTTGCCGTCACGGTCAGTTCGGTCAGTTCTTTTGACAGTTCGTCATTGTAGTTTTCAATGGAATCCGCAACGACCAAATCCTGGCCGTGAGGCCCGAAGGAACGTCCTTCCGTCAGGAACTGTCTGAACCGTTCGTCGCGCTTTGCATAATAAGCGGCGCGGGCGTTCATTACACCCAGACCGAATCCATGGACCTGTTCCGGGCGCAGGCCCTGATGATCCACAATTCCGTTTTCATCCTTATTGCTCTCCAGCCAGGCCGTCTTAGCAAGAGGATCCACCGGATCGGAAACCACGGCAAAAAGTCCTTTAAAATGTTCCTCCCGGGCCTGTCTTGCATACTGGGCGACTATCTTTGAATTATTTTCAAACTGGTACATTCTCACATCCTTGACGCCCGAGCCAACGGGAGGAATCCCCTTAGAGGCTACGAACACGAAGACATCACACTTAAAGAGATCCTCCGGCTTTACGATATCAACTTCCGGAAGGGCGTCATAATCCCACGGATAGGCAATCTGGTTTTCTTCGAATTCCCATCTGGCCGTCACTTTATCGGAAATATCACAGATTCCGATGGAGCTTATCACATCGCCTCCCAGCAGATGGAGGCCGGTGAGAAGCGTGCTGCCCACATCGCCTATGGCAAGCACGTTGACACGTTTTTTGCCGCCCTCCTGTTTCTCCTTCACAATCTCTGTAAATTGTGGATGGCGCATATTTACGGCCCGCATCTTTCCGGCCCGGATCACATCCAGGACCGTTCCATCTACCGCTTTCCCCTCTGCAGCTTCGGCAAGCTTCACGCTGCTTAGCCAGGAAACATTCTCGCCCTCTGCAAACATCATGGCCGGATCATTCACCCGGAAGGATGCCCGGCAGCTTCCCGGCTCCCTGTCGAACAGATAGATCAGGGAAGTAATTTCCTCCGGTCTTTCCGGTTTTTCCGCCTTTTCATAGGGCAGGTCTTTCTCCAGTGAACAGCAGAGCTGTCCCTCAACTTTATAATAATACATTTCGTATCCTCCTTATTATTATAATTCCCGCCCTATGGCTTTCTTCGTCCTGTAAAGCATCTGGAGATCATTTTCCAGATAGACGGACGCGGCCAGGTTCGGGTCATAGCTTACACAGTCTCCCTTATCAGGGCAGAGCGGAAGGATAACCGCTTCCGACAGGCGGCTTAAAGTCAGGTTCCTTGCAAACTGATCCCGGTACTCGGCCTCCAGAACCAGCAGGATATCACGCGCATTCCTGATACAGCAGGCGGAAAATTCAAATAGTGATTCGCTGCTGCAGTCCTTAAGCGGCGGAACGGCATAAGGCAGTATCAGGTTGATGGAAGGAGTAAGTCCCGCCACCTGCACGGTGTCACGGCGCACCGTATCGCCTCCGATAAACGGATAGAGTGTGGATTCCACAAACCAGAATTTGAGGTTCGGCACAAAATAAACGCTGTCCGCCTCCACGCCTTTCGTTGCCAGCGTATCCCTTCCGTATCCTGAAATCACGCCCAGGATAATTTTCTTTATCTCTACCTGGGCTTCGCTGAGCATCGGCTCCAGCGCCTCAAAGCGGCCTCCGCGGTGCAGAAGATCATCCACCAGGATAACCGGGCGGTCAAAGGACTTGATTCCCCTGATCTGGCTGCTCAGCGGTGAATAGTACGGGAATGCTTCAATCGCATCCTCTTTCAAATCCGGGGAGAAAACCTTATCCGTATGGAGCGTTTTCGTGACCGTATTCGGGATGACCTTTCCCCTGAGAATTTTTCCAAACGGCACGCACATGGCCTCGCCCAGGCTTCTCGGCACCACAGGCTCCCTTGGAACTTCGTTCAGGGAGGTGATCATATCCACCAGGCGGTGGTAAATCAGGCTGGCCGAAAGCGACAGCACAAGCTGGCCCGGATAAAAGCCGGTCATTGACATCTGTAAATCCTGGTGTGCCTTATAGATTGCCTTAAGCACCCGCGGATTGCTGGAAAACGGCTCCTTTAAGGTCGTCTCCAGATTCTGCATCAGCAGAAGGGGCGCATGCATATCAACCAGAAACAGCGGCGCCTCCTCCTGGAACTCGGGTGCTTTCACAAAGCCCTGGCGTTCGATCGCCGAGAGCACACGCTCCGGGCAGTGTCCCTCATGCGGGAAAAACAGGGCGTAGCCGCACCGCAGCGGCAGGGAGCGGGCGATCACTTCCGCCAAAAGGAGTTGTTCCGCATCGTATATCATCGGATCCTTTTCCACATGGATTCCCGAGATCAGGAGAATTTCCCCCGATGTGTGACGGCGGACCAGATCTGCCAGATCCACTTTTTTAAGCACTGTAAACAGCTCATCCGGCGCCAGGGAACGGAACCTTGCCACACCCACCAGCTTATTGTCGTCCACGGTATTTCTCAGAAGCAGCAGGTGATCCCCTGAAATCCGAATCGATTCCATAAGCTGCTCCCGGTGATTTTCTTCCTTCAGGATACGTTCTGAAATTTCTTCTAACAGAGCTTCCTCCGGCTCTTTTATCTCCTCAAACGCAATGGCTCTGGCCCGGATAATCGGTTTATATTCCGGCTCCCGTAAATACAGTCCGTTATAATAGATATACTCCTGGACAGAAGGATCGATCAGGTTGGAAATATCACGGTTCATATCAATATTTTCCCTGATTTTTGTGGAGCTGATATCCTCTAAATGCTCCGGCAGTTCCAACTCAAAAACCTTGCCGGTGATGGATTCCATCATTTTCCTGTTGTATTTGTTGTCCGAACGCTTGTCTCCGACACGTCTGAACGCAATGTGGTTCATCGTGTGGATGGAATGTTCACTGGGTTTCTTCTTATAAGAAGAGGCATTGGCGATCACATCGCTGCCTGCGACAATATAAACCTCTCTGCCGGCAAACACTTCTTTCAGCCGCTTTAGGTCCGCCGGGTTTGCAATGTTGACCGGAATGTCATCCGGGAACACGTTTACATGGAATTCGTCGGCCACCGACATATTGACAATCTGGCGGCGAATCAGGTGAGGCTGCGCTTTCTTGGACCAGGAGAATTCATCCACGGCCAGATACACCTCGTAACCCATGTTCCTGATTTCGCGGACAATCTCTTTGTGGGACAGCGTAAAGGGGTCAAAGGTTCCCGGAAAAAATGCCACCGCATTTCTCTCCTCGATCTGAAATTCCCCCTCATTCAGGCGGTAAGCCGTAATGAAACGGCAGATATTGGAAAGGGCCGCCGCACGGTAAAATGCCGTCAGTTCATCCCCCTTATTCTCATTGAGCAGAAACAGAAGTTTTCTGAAACAGAGGGAGAAAATCTCATTCTTCTCACTGCATGTCAGGCGGTTTGACCCAAAAACGGTCTGGCCGATTACAAGCAGGGCCTCCTGGCGTACGGTTTCCCTGTAGTTGGCAAGTCCGTTTAAAAGCATGCCCAGGAACCTTCTCCTGCGCCGCTCCCAGCGCTCCGGCTCATCCTTAAACCGTTCCTTGTAGCACGGATAGCATTCCAGCAGAATTCCCACCGTATCAAGGGCCACCGAAACGATCCTGTCATTGGGGCTGGCCATCAGGCTGCTTAAATACACCAGGATCTCATCAAGCTGCTCAGGCGGCAGCCACAGGGCCGACTCTCCCAGATAGCGGGGAATGTATTTAGAGAACTCATATTCTCCCACCTCCAGGCCTTTTACCAGCTCGACGGAAATTTCGTTACGCTGATCCGGCGTCAGGAGTTCAATAATCCGCAAAAGAGCCTGGCCGGCATCGTGGCGCACGACAACGTGTTCGCTGACTTTAATCAGGTTGGAAAAATGGGCGGCAATGTGCAGAATGTGCTCATATTTTCCGTGATCGATCTGATCTACCAGCAGTTTTATGTTAACGGCCTTGATAATCCACGGTGTGGATGTCTTCAGGTTATCCAGGAAAATATCTGAGACCACGTCGCGCTCATAAAGCTCTTTCTGCTGAAGCTCCGTACCGTAGCCCAGATTGTTTAAAACACGGTACTGGAGGAATGTCATGGTAATATTCCCCTCCACGGCCTCATTCAGCACGCACTCTGCGATTGCCCCGCAGCAGGGATGAGCCGGCTGATATGCCGTAATCAGCTTAAATGCTCTCCATGCGGCAATCCGCACCTCCAGCTCGTCTGCTCCGGCCTCGTAAACCGCAAAGTTTCCAACACGGCCCAGTTCTTCCTCACTAAACTGTTCAAACGGCATAAAGTGCACCGTATCGAGAAGGACAAAGGCCTCCCCCGGTTCCAGCTCCTCTCCTCTCTCATACCACTTTAAAAATGCCCTGAGAAAATGATGGAAATCCACGGTGCCCGCATATTCTACAATTGAATCCAGGACTACTTTCAGATTATAGCGGATACGGCGTTTCTGCTGGACGGTGAGCTTGTGGTCCGGACGGATAATCATTTCCAGATATTCATTCCACAGTTCCATTACCCTGGCCTCTGCGATATCCGGCATGTCGGCCGGGCGCTCTTTCCTGTATCCGGCATTGAACTTGGCAATCACATGGCCCAGAAGCTTCGCAGCCTGAGCCCTGATATCGCCTTCCCTGTGCATCAGGAGTTCATAGAGGAATCCCAGTGTCTGTTCTTTCTGCTTGTCGTTTGTATAGGTGAAGTATTCTTCGAAAATGTTCAGGTAAGCCCGTATATTTTTCCAGCTTTTTTCGCTCCTGGCCGCCTCCAGCAGGTTTCCGAACTGCCGCTCCGCAGCCATGCGGTGCATGATCTCGATGTTATGTTCAATTCCCATAAATACAAGGGATTCAATCGTCTGCTCCGTATTTCTGAGTGAAATATCGGGAAGGGCTGCTCGTTTCTGCGGATGTCCGTCGAGATTTACATCAACTCCCAGGGAACGCATGTAGTCCTCGAAATCGTGCAGCTTGGAATAGACGAAACGGTACCGGTTCAATTTTGCCTCATCCACGTTGTCGAGCTTGGAGAGGATGACATTGAATGCTTCATCTAGACTGGAGATATAGGTGATTTCCCGTCCGTCTTCCCCGCGGCTCTGTTTGACCCGGAAGTCGGAATAGATTAAGACCAGGGATTCCGCAGACAGGTTTTCCGGCTCCAGATCCCAGGTGGAGTGATTGGCGGCAATATGGCCTGTATATTCCATGGAGTGATTGTTGAACCACTGGTTTGTATAATAATAATGAAGATAGGGCACACGCTCGTTGGGTTTGCAGCCGAATTTACCCAGATCATGGCCTGCGGCGGCTCCCGAGGTCAGTGTCAGATCGATTGGCAGCCCTGCCTCGGCCAGTCCACGTCCGACTGTCATGGCCACATAGT
>CATWBR010000193.1 GCA_958349075.1 uncultured Clostridium sp. | reverse complement strand
GTAAGAAACATAATATGGTGCCATATGCCTTTTTACTGCTATGGACCGGCATAAGGCGGCGGGTTCCGGGAAAGGAGTCCGTCGGAACCCCTTCCCGGCAGAATATGCTTGATGGGTGGATTTTTGTATAGTAAAATAATGAGTAACGATTCTGCATTAAAACATCTTTTTTGCAGTTGCCGCGCCGAGGCGCACGAAAAACATGATAAAACGGATGTCCGGGGGTAAGGGCAGGAAAGGGGGCCCAGATGAAGGAACTTTTTACAATTGGGGAGATGGCGAGGCTGTTCGATGTGAATATCCGTACGCTCCGGTATTATGATGATATCGGCATCCTGCGGCCGGAGACGACGGATCCGGATTCGGGTTACCGTTATTATTCCAGCAGGCAGTTTGAGCGGATGAATACAATCAAATATCTGCGCGCCCTGGACATGCCGCTTAAAAAGATAGCCCTGTTTTTTGAAAAGAGAGATGTGAAGAATCTCCAGATGATGATGGAGGAACAGAAACAGGATACAAAACGAAAGATTGAATCCCTGATGCGGATCGAACAGAAGCTGGAGCGGAGACTGAATTCCCTGGAGGACGCTCTCGGCGCCCCTACGGGAGAGATTCGGGAGATTTACTGTAAAAAGCGTCAGATTGCGTTTCTGCGCAAGGAGATAGCCCTTAGTGATGATTTGGAATACCCAATCAGGGAGCTGGAGCGGGCAAGCCTGCCGGAACCGGCCATTTTTCTGGGAAAGGTGGGAGTCGCCATCTCAAGGGAAAACCTATTGAAACGGAGATTTGAACATTTTTCCGGTATCTTTGTAATCCTGGAGGACGGGGATTCCTACAGCGGAGCGGAGCAGTATCTGCCGGAGGGAATTTACCTGGCGGTCCGCTTTACAGGCACGCATAAGGGAGCCGCCGGATATTATGAGAAAATGCTTACCTGTATGGAGGATAAGGGGTATTCCCTGAGCGGGGATTCCGTGGAAGTGACATTGATAGACGCAGGATTCAGCGATGATACGGAACAGTATGTGACGGAGCTTCAAATCCCGGTGGAAAAAGAAAAATTATGAAAGAAATGTATTGACCCTCTACTTGCTGGAGGGTTTATTTTATTTCATAGGAAAGTACATCCTATGAAATAAAAATGCTCCGCGAGGATCGCACTGCGGCGGATAGGAATGATGTCGCCAAAGCAACCCGCCGCAGGCCGAGAATCCCGCAGGCGGGATTCTGCTGTAGCGAAAGATAAGGGAGTTTAAAGGAGTTAGAAATCATGAAACAGGAAAACCTTTTAACGGAAGGCAATATTTTCCGGGCGCTATTGACATTTTCAATTCCGTTTTTGATAGCAAGCCTGATACAGGCGCTGTATGGCGCAGTGGATTTGATGGTGGTGGGATGGTACTGTTCTCCTGAGAGCGTCGCGGCCGTTTCCACCGGAACACAGGTGACCCAGATTATTACCAACCTGGTATCGGGCCTTACAATGGGAGGCACTATCCTGGTAGGCAAATATACGGGGATGCAGGATGAGGAGCAGACGAGGAGAACGATTGGAACAACATTGTCTGTTTTTGCCATTGTTGCAATTGTACTCACGGGTGTTATGCTTTATTTTACCGACCCAATCCTGGCTCTCCTAAAGACACCGGCTGAATCTCTTGATTTGGCAAAGCAGTATGTCACAATCTGTTTTTGCGGAATTTTTTTCATCTGCGGTTACAATGCAATCAGCGCAATCCTGCGCGGTTACGGCGATTCCAGAAGGCCGATGTATTTTGTGGCATTGTCCTGCGTACTCAATATAATCGGAGATTTTACATTTGTAAAATACCTGAACATGGGAGTTGCGGGAACAGCGCTGGCTACGGTTTTGTCGCAGTCCGTCAGCATGATTGTCTCAATTATTTACCTGAATAAAAAGAAATTCCTGTTTACATTTACCCTGGGAAATATGCGGATTTATAAGGACAGGGCGAAAGAACTGGCCTGCGTCGGGATTCCCATCTCCTTCCAGGAGAGTATGGTCAGGCTCTCATTTCTCTATTTGACTTCGGTGACCAACCGTCTGGGAGTCAGCACGGCCGCCGCGGTGGGAATTGCGGGAAAATACGATGTGTTTGCCATGCTTCCGGCGACATCCATTGCCAGCGCCCTGGCCGTTATCACGGCTCAGAATTACGGAGCCGGGAAACTTTACAGGGCTAAAAAATCACTGGCAGCGGGAATTGGTTTTGCATTTCTTGCGTCCTGCCTGTTTTTTGTCTGGGCCCAGGTTTCACCGCAGACGATGATCGGTGTATTTAATACGGATCCCGAGATCGTCCGGGCCGGAATCCCGTTTTTCAGGGCCTGCAGTTATGATTATCTGGCGGTTGCCTTTGTGTTCTGCCTGAACGGCTATATGAACGGCAGGGGAAAGACCGTATTTACGATGATTAGCTGCTGCTTCGGCGCGCTGCTTTTGAGAATTCCCCTCATCTGGATTGTATTCACACATTATCCCGATAATCTGCTGTTAATCGGTTCCATAGCGCCGGCGGTTTCAGGCTTTATGGCCGTCTATACGCTGGGCTTTGTCATAAGGCAGATACGGAAG
This sequence comes from uncultured Clostridium sp., assembly GCA_958349075.1. Classification (GTDB taxonomy): domain Bacteria; phylum Bacillota; class Clostridia; order Lachnospirales; family Lachnospiraceae; genus Otoolea. The sequence goes on along the minus strand of CATWBR010000193.1, from coordinate 5,682 downwards.
GACTCACAATAGAGCGGATGGATTTAATCCTGGTAAAATCCATACTTATGCATCCCATACCATTCCTGGGCGCCGCTTTCCGCCTTTGCTTTTAATAACAGAAGTATCTCCCTGGAAAATTCCAGCGCACCGGAGCCGTTGGCCGTGATAATGCCGGAATCGGAGACAGCCTGTTTCTCAAGATAAAGTTTTTCGCCTGTGTAATGCGGAGCCTGTGACTTCATAAATTCAAGGGTATTTCCTGTATGCCGGACGTGATCTAAAAATCCGTTTTGAGCCATGAAGTTTGTAGCGTTGCAGATAGCGCCGACCGGAATACGGTTCCTGACCGCATATTCGGCAACGGGCAGGACGGCGTCGTTCTTCCGCTCCATCCAGGCAAGGCCGCCGGTTAAAAGAAGAAAGCTGAAATCCTTGGGGAAATTATCTACCGTATAATCGGGAATAACACGAAACCCGCCCATCGAAATCTTCGGCTCACTGTCAAGACCGAGAGTTTTGACCACATAATCTGTCCCGGGGGCATTTAACTCCGGGCAGATGTAAGCTGGTTCCCAATCTGCATAGCTGTCAAATATAAATACCAATACTTCTTTTTTCATTTCCAAGCCACCTCTTTTTTCATTTTTTTCAGTGTGTAGTACCGTTACTGTCCGCATGTAATGTGCCGCTAGGTTTTTTCGTGTGCATCCCGAACGAAAATCCAGGGTTGCACGGAGCGAAGCAAGCTGCTGTTCGCAGTCCGCTGTTTTCAGTGGAAGTTTAGCGGGGCTAAGCAGTAACGATTTTCCTGCTTTTGCAAGACTGTCTTATTGTATAACAAAAAAGGTGACATCAGTATGTCACCTTTTTGTTCAAAAATTTTATTTAGATGAGCCGCCTAATTTCCTCGATCAATTCAGGAGGTGAGACGACCCTGACCTTGTGTACAAATCCCAGGATAAAAACTGCCGTCCGGTGAAGGTCTGAAGTGTAAAAACGGATTTCGCAGCAGGATCCGCCGTCTCCATTCCCCTTAAAAAAAGAGGCGTCCACTTTATCAGTGAGTTCGAATGCGTCCTCCCGGTCATATTCCAGCACGACTTCTTCAAAGCCGTTCTGCTCATGGGCCGAAAAGAGTTCTTTTCCGTAATAAGAGGCAAATTCGATATTATTTACAGGCCGGGGCTTGAACTGCTGTTCCAGTATGTCAAACCGTACAATCCGGCTCAGTTTGAACAGGCGGAATTCTTCTTTTTCCCGACAGAACGCGTAAAGATACCAGTGGGACTGCTTAAAAACCAGCTTGCATGGTTCAACGGTTCTCACGGAACGTGACCTTTGGGAGATATATTCTAAGCTCACACAGCGGTTATCGCAGATCGCCCGGTGTAATTTCAGCGCTTTTTCGTGCGTGATACTGTCACTGAACCAGGAGGAAAAGTCGATTACGTAATTGCTCCGGGAAAAGAAATCTGTCTCATTTCCAGGCACGAGTTTTGCAATCAGGTTTGTGACGGAGTCATCACTGCCAAGGCTTTTCAGGCCGTTCAGGGCGGTAAATATCTTTTCCTTGTCACCGTCTGAGAGTATCTGGTTATTTAACTTGTAGCCCTCTATTACCGATACGCCCCCTCCAAGTCCGGGGCAGGAGGTGATCGGTATTCCTGCGCGGCTTAATGCATCCAAATCGCGGAAAATCGTTCTTCTGGAAACCTCAAAACGGTCGGCAAGTTCCTGCACCGTAATCTGATCCGTATTAGCCAGAATGGAAAGCAGGCCCGATAATCGGTCTATTTTCAAAGTATCCCTCCTTTTTTACTTTATTTTTCATATTGTTTTATTGTGCTATAAAGGGAGGGAAAAGTCAAACCGTTCCCACGGATTCTCTTCCCTGAAAGCCTGAAATAGTATGACACTGCTAATTCTTTCCAAAGCCTGTATTTTTCTGACGTTTCTATTAAGTCCGTTGTAAAAGGATATCCCACATGTTAAAATTTTACTAAATATCAGACAAGTATCCGGAGGAAGGAAAAATGGAACTCAAGTACGAAAGATATAAGGAATGCGGTAATCTTTGCAAGCCCAATAACGGGTGGACAAAGGAATTGAACCTGATAAGCTGGAACAGCAGGGAACCGGTCTACGATATCAGGGCGTGGTCGGAAAACCATGAGAAGATGGGAAAGGGAGTCACACTGACAATCGGGGAACTCAAGGCGCTAAAAGAACTTTTGAACGGGATGGACTTGTAAGAGGCGGCTCATGAAGGATGCTATTCTTAAAAAGGGTGAAAGCTGGTACACTAACATGGCGGACGTCTTCCAGGCTCTGGACGGCGCTCCGGGGGAGTACAACTGGCTGATTACGGATTATGAAACACTCCCACTGCCTGATGAAAAATGCGGAGTGATATCCGGAAGGCATTACTGCTGGATGACAGGAGAGGAGCTGATCGGTTTTGTTATGAAAAACAGGCAGTTGCAGTGGGTATGGGCCGTGCTGTCGGGTTTTAAGAGAACGATCGGCCTGGATGAAGTTCTCAAATAGTTACTGTTCACATCCTTGCCAGAAAGCGGCAGTGCTGCGAACAATAACCCGCATCGCGATGCACAGAAACGGCAAAAACGCCGTTTCGCGCCGTGCAACTCGGGATTTTCGTGTAAAAGCGCCCGAAAACACCTCGCGGGATACTACCCGCGAACAGTAAGCTCAAATATCCCCTGCCATATGCCGACGGATATCCCGGCTTCTGGAAGAACCCGGTTACCCTACAGCATCCCCTGGCAGAGGTGGAAGTGACGGCGTGGGACAGCTCCTGCACCATAATTATCAGCAAAAATGAGAAAATGGCGGATGATTTTATGGAGGCATTTCCGCTGAGCCGGGCGCTAACGGAATACAACAACCCGAAAGGAGAAGATGAGTATGTCAAATGGTGGTTATCAAATCATTGATGAAAGGAACTGGAAACGTGCAATGCACTGTCAGGTATTCAGAAACAGCGTGGAACCGGCATTCTGTGTGACACTCGAACTGGATATCACAGATTTTCTGCGGAAGGTGAGGGAAAACAATTATTCGCTTACCCTGGCGCTTGTGTATGCGGTTTCCAGGTGCGCCAATGAAATAGAAGAATTCAGATACCGGTTTGTGGACGGCAGAGTGGTTCTCTACGACCGCATCAATACCGCTTTTACGTGGCTTAACCGGGAGACGGAGCTGTTTAAGGTAGTCAATGTGCCGATGCAGGATACGATGGAAGAGTACGTGCGAACGGCATCGGAGGCCGCCGAGGGACAGAAAGAATATTTTACAGGCCCGCTGGGCAACGACGTATTCCAGTTTTCACCGTTCCCCTGGGTATCTTATACGCATATTTCCCACACAAATTCAGGGAAAAAAGATAATGCGACTCCCCTGTTTGACTGGGGAAAATATTTTGAACGGGAGGGGAGAATAATCCTGCCGTTTTCCGTCCAGGCCCACCATTCCTTTGTGGATGGAATCCATATTGGCAGACTGATTGACTTGCTGCAGGAGTACCTGAACGAGGGATAACTGCTCCGGGAAAGCAGCCGTGAGCCGTGGCAGCCGGAGACAGTGATAACCGGAATCTGTTACAGGTAAAAACGGCGCAGGGAACAACTGGCGCGGGGAGGAGCTGGCGCGGGAAGCAACTGGCCCGGGGAGGAGCTGTTACAGAAAAAGGGAGGAGATATTATGAAAAACAGGAACAGAATACGGAGCATGCTTTTGCTTCTCGGTATTGGCCTTATGCTCACGGCGTGCGGCAGTTCGAGTTCGAAAACAAGCGCTGCCGGAATCGCACAGGAGGCTAAGCTGTATAACGATGAACCGCAGGCAACTGAGGCGGCCCAGGTGATGAATGATGAATACAGGTCTGATTCATCGGAAGAGGCAGACACGGTCACCTCATCCGGAGGGATTCAGCCTGTGGACACACAGAGAAAATTGATACGCACCGTTTCCATGAGCCTTGAAACAACTCAGTTTGATACACTGATGGACAGTATTACTAAGAAAGTGACGGAACTGGGCGGATACATAGAAAATTCCAATATTTCGGGCAGCAGCATCCGTTATGGAAACGATCGGAACCAGAGAAGCGCACAGATTACGGCGCGCATTCCGGCGGATCAGCTCCCGGCCTTTATCACCGAGGTGGAGGAGAATGGAAATGTGACGGGGAAGCAGGAAGCGGTGGAAGACGTCACATTGAGCTATGCCGACGTAGAGAGCAGGAAAAAGACACTGGAAGTGGAACAGGAACGCCTGTGGGAGCTTCTTGAGAAAGCAGATACTACGGAGGCCATCATCACACTGGAATCCAGACTTTCCGAGATACGTTACCAGTTGGAATCCTATGAGTCCCAGCTTCGCCTTATGGCAAACCAGGTTTCCTACAGTACCGTAAACCTGTATATCGATGAGGTCAGCTTATTTACACCGACAAAGGAGGAGACGGTAGGCCAGAGGATTAGGAGAGGTTTCCTGGAAAACTTAGAGAGCGTGGGGAACGCCCTCACCGATCTCCTGGTATGGCTGATTTCCACCAGTCCGGCTATCGTGCTCTGCCTGGCTGTGCTCTTTGTTATCTGGATGACGGTAAAAAAATGTGCGGGAAGAAAAGAGAAGGACCCTGATGAAGAAGGGGAAAAGAGTAAGAAGGGATTTTTAAAACGGAAGAAATAAGGATTTAACAGAGGTTGGGAGGACGCGTCCGGAACGGACCATGTCCGGTGTGGTGAGGGAGGCTGTCTGAGTCTTCCGTCCCCTATTGGAGGTTGTCGTGAGGGGGAATCCGGCCGGAATGAATTGCTGCGGGGATCGTTTGCACTCTTTGGAGTGCGCATCGGAATGCTAAGCTCGTGAGGGACCTCGCTAAGCACCGGCGGACTCCCATGTCCCCTACGCAGTTGATTCCGCCTACTTCCCCAGGTCAGGTTATCGCCGGGGACGGAAGATTCAGGCGAAGATTTTTCCGGCACCGGACATGGTCCGTTCCGGGCGCTGATTGTCTCTAACCTTAAATGGGGAGGACCCTGTCGCGGCCACCACCTGCATCTGAATTTGAAGATTAAATTGGAGCTGAGAGGATTAAGAATGTTGGAATACCAATGGTTTCAGGATGGTTTTAAGATATTTTTCTGATTTAAGATTTGATGATTTTCTATTGCTGATATTTGACTTTTCTCTTCCTCCGATTGGAGGAAGATTTTTAATTTCATAGGAAAGTTCGTCCTATGAAATTAAAATGCTCCGCGTGAATCGCACTGTGGCGGTAAGGAATGATGTCGCTAAAGTGACCCGCCGCAGGCGGAGAATCCCGCTTGCGGGATTCTTCCTTATATCATAGGAACTGCTAATAATCTAACATACGAGGAAAGGGCTCTGATATAAAAAGCCCTCCGGGTAGGATCGCACTGTACGCCAAGGTAGTATGGCCGCTAAAGCAACCGCGCTCCGGCGAGAGAGTTTTCCGGGGAAGACTTTTTATTCTTGGAAACACGTAGTGGCAGCGACAAGTGTCCCTCCCCACTTGAGAATAAGGAAACCAGCAGGCCGCAGGCCAGGGACCGGGCCGACAACCTTCGCGGAGTCTTCAGTCCCGTCGATCTACTGCCCGGGGGAAGTAGGCAGAATCAATTGCGCAGGGGACATTGGAGTCCGCCGGTGCTT
>CATWBR010000192.1 GCA_958349075.1 uncultured Clostridium sp. | reverse complement strand
GCAGAATATATGCTTTAATATAATCAAGAAATGCGAACTTATTAAAATTAAAGGAGGATATTTTATGTACAACAGACACTACACTGGAAAAATCGAACTCGCGGTATTGGATACTGCCGGAACCTTCTGCGATGGCCCTGGCGATCTCAGACACAGATGGCCGTTAGACGACTTACGCGGATGCAAGGCACCGGTAGTTCCATTCTACGAGGCTCTCCGCCAGTTTGGAATTGAATGCGACTGGGCGACCATCCGTAAACCGATGGGCAACTTCAAACCGACTCACTTAAGAATGCTCCTGGATCAGCCGGAGATCAGCCAGCAGTGGGAAGCAAAATACGGACGCCACTGGAATCAGGACGACTTTGATAATGTGCTGGCAGCGTTTAGGCCGCTTATGTCCAAGTACATCGTGGACGAAGATTTGGCGAAACCAATTGAGGGTGCGAATGAAGCAATTAAGAAGATGCGTGAAGCGGGAATCCTGGTTGGCTGCGACACCGGTTACTATGAGGAAGATTCCCTCAACTTAAACCGTGTCCTGGAAGAAAAGTATGATATGAAGTTTGACGTAGTTACCAATGCCGAGAAGGTTCCGGGAAGACCGTCGCCGTTCATGGTTTATGACTGTATGCTGAGCGCCTACAAGCTTACCGGCAAAGTTATTCCGATTGAATCTGTCGTCAAGATTGATGATACGGCTGCCGGCATGAAGTGCGGTAACAACGCCGGTTGCTGGACTATCGGTCTTTATGCAAGCGGAAGCAATACATATGATGAACTGGCAGCATCCAAGCCGGATTTCCTGGTGCCGTCCGTTGCATACGTGCCTGAGATTATCTTTGGTCAGATTGAGCCCAGATTAAGACAAGGAATCAGACCGGGCCAGGGCTTGATTGAGACTATTTGATTTAATTGATAAAACAGTGATGCTGTATGTGGAGGTGGGTGTCCGGGGGGACATCCATTTTCACAATAAGGGGGTATTTTCCGGTCGTAAAAGTGAGGAGGTTACCGGTTGGAAAAAAGAGAAGGTAAGTATGGTTATAGTTCAGATGAATACATAAAGTTTAAAAAGTATGCGATGTATATGCTGGTCGGTTTTTCTGTTATGTATTGTTTCTTCTACAACGGCAGGCAGAATATGAATCTTGCCATACCTCTGATGATTGAAGAGTTCGGCGTAACGAAAGCAGATATGGGAATGGTGACTTCGGCGCTGTTCTGGTGCTATGGGTTCGGCCATCTGTTCTCAGGCCGTCTGGGAGAGATGGTTGGGAACAAACGGTTCATTTTCTGGGGTGTTATTTTATCGGCGGCATTAAACCTGATTATCAGTTTCCAGGCATCGCTGGTTGTGATTGCGATTCTGTGGGGCGTCAACGGATTTGCCCAGTCCATGGCATTTTCTCCGGGCATCGCCCTGAGTAATAAGTGGTGGCCGAAGGAAAAACGGGGATTTGCCAGCGGTGTTATCACCGGAGCATCAGGGGTTGCTCAGGTCGTGACGTATTTCTGTGTACTGGCCGCATATCATATTTCCCCGAATATGGGGTGGAGAGCCGCTTTCAGATGGCCTCTGGTGCCAATGATTATTATTCTGATTGTGTTTTTAGCCCTGGTTAAGAATTCACCGGCAGATGTAGGACTGAAGGATTTTGAGGAGGAAGACAAAGAGGCGGCGTCACTGGAGGCAGCCAGAATGAAGGAACTTCAGGGTAAGGGAGCGGTTTATCCTTTCCTGTGCCTCCTGCGTGAACCGAAGATGTGCGTATTCTTATTTATTATCGCCATCGGCGGAATTGGCAGGTACGGGATGCTGACCTGGGTGCCGACTTATTTTAAAGAGGCCCTGGGAATGGATATCAAGAGCGGAATTTTTGCCTCCGTACTTCTTCCGGTAGGCCAGGCCGCGGCATTTTTCCTCATGCCCTATCTGACGGATAAGGTATTTAAGGGAAGAAGGGAGCCTGTACTTATAATATGCGGTTTCGTGTCCGCCATTTCGCTGTTCCTCTTCCCCAGAATAACATCCGACGCGATGGCATCGGCCATGCTGTTTTTCGTGGGATTCTTCTCATCCGTCAACGGAATCGTATGGGCCTTTGCCGGAGATATCGGTACGAGGGCTTTTGCAGGGACTGCAACCGGTCTGCTGGACTGGGCCGCCTATATGGGCGCAGCCGTCCAGTCGATCCTGTTCGGCTATGTGAGCAGTTATAGCTGGAATGCAGTATTTATTACAATCGCAGTGTTATATGTGGCGCTGGTTGTTCTGGCGTTGGCTGCCAAAAATATGAAGGTCCGGGGGACCGCACAATAGGAGGGATATTTTATGGGTTATAATCCGTTTTGTTCTGTAGAAATAGAATTTTCAGATATGGAAGGACTGCACCGATTGATTACCGGATGCGATCACAATCAGAAGACACTGGTGGTCTGCGACCGGTTTACCACGGATATCTGGGGGATTACGCAGGAGATTGAACAGGGCGTGCAGGCAGGAATTCTTGCATGGGTGGACAAATGCCCGGGCAATCCCACACAGAAAGATATATTTGATGCATTAAACACGGTTGGTGATCTGAACCCGACTCAGATTCTTGCCATAGGCGGCGGAAGCACAATCGATCTCGCGAAAGCGGTCAGCGCATTTTATTACATGTTTAAAGGGAAAGAGATCACCATCCCGTTCATCACGGAAGCGCTGAAGAACAAATCTTACACGACACCCCATCAGTTCATCGATATTATTGCGCTTCCGTCTGCTGCAGGAACCGGTTCCGAGGTTACAAGATTTGCTACGATATGGGATGTGGATAAGAAAGCAAAGTTCTCCATCGACTGTGAGGAGAATTATGCAAAAAAGGCCATTGTTATTCCGGATCTGACACTGTCTCTTCCGCTGCGCCTTACACTTTCCACCGGACTTGACGCATTGTCTCATGCAATGGAGTCTTACTGGGCCAAGCCGACTACTTACGTAGTGAAAGATATCGCTCTCAGGGCGATCGACATGATACTGACGTATCTTCCGCAGGTACTGAAGGATCCGAAGAACCTGGAGCTTAGGACGGCAATGTCAAGAGGCGCCCTCCTGGCCGGTATGGCGTTTGCAAAAACGAGAACCACGGCCTGCCATTCCATCAGTTATCCGATTACGATGCAGTATGGGTTGGAGCACGGCCTGGCCTGCGCGCTTTCATTAGATGCGGTTTCCAAGATTAACCGTGAGAAAACTGTTTTAGCGGATTTACTTTTTGAAGTGCTGGAGAAGCACGGCGGATTAAAGAACTGGATGGATTCCGCCTGTGACGGAATTGTGGAGCTGCGCCTCGGCGCTCTCGGCATCCCGAAAGAGGGGATCGACCTGATTGTGGAGGGCACCTTTACAAAGGGCCGCATGGATAATAACCCTGTGGACATCAGCCCGGAACAGGTAAAAGAAATTCTCCTGTCCGTATATTAAAGGAGGGATGACTGTGGCATATACATATCTGACCCCGCAGAAGGTACTGCTGGGGGAGGGAGCGCTGGCGCTGGCAAAGGATACATGGAGCAGTTCCGGGACGAAAGCGCTTATCGTAACGGACGCTGTAATGGTAAAACTCCGGAATGTGGAAAAGGTGACCGGTCTTCTCGACGAAATCGGCATTGCTTATGAAATCTATGACGGGATTAATCAGGAACCCTGTGATTATATGATAGCTGAGGGAGCGGAGATTTATCTTCAAAAGCAGTGTGATTTTCTGATAGCAGTAGGGGGCGGAAGCCCCATCGACAGTATGAAGGCAATTGCAGCCGTAATTGTGTTGGGCGACAATATCAATAGTTTTATGGGGAAAATTATTGAGGGCCGTTTTCCACCCATGTGCGCCGTTCCGACGACCGCAGGAACGGGAAGCGAGGCGACCCAGTTTACCATCATCAACAATACGGAGAAAAATATAAAAATGCTCCTGAAAGGACCGGCTCTTTTGCCGGGATTGGCTGTGATTGACCCGGTGTTCACCATGACGGCACCCCCCGCCGTCACGGCAGCCACCGGAATTGACGCACTGTGTCATGCAGTGGAGGCATACACATCCGTAAAGGCATTTTCTATGACGGATACGATGGCAAAGTCGGCAGTAAAAAGAATTTTTGACAGCCTGCATCTGTGCTATACCGACGGAAGCAATATGGAAGCCAGGATTGACATGGCTATTGCGGCACTGGAGGCGGGAATGGCGTTTAATAATTCTTCCGTGACCATCATCCATGGCATGAGCCGCCCCATTGGTGCACTTTATCACGTGCCCCACGGTCTTTCCAACGCCATGCTTCTGGAAAAATGTCTGGAATTTGCCGTAGAAGGCTGCCCGGAACGGTTCAGGGAGCTGGCCCAGGTGATAGGCGTATATGAAAAAGGAATGACGGAAATGGAAGGAGCCTCCGCGTTTGTCCGGGCGGCATCTGAGCTTTGCAGGAGCCTGAAGATTCAGACGCCGGAAGAATTCGGCATCGATAAGGCGGATTTTCTCGGCAGGGCAGATAAGATGGCGCAGGATGCGCTGGACAGCGGAAGCCCGGGAAATACGAGGAAGAAACCGGATAAAGAGGATATTATAAGGATATATAAATCATTGTTTGAATAAAAGGCGGCCGGTGGATACTGCTGATTTTAAAACACCGCGGACGATCAGTCATTGAAATTAGGAGAGAGAAGACGAAAGATGAATTTCGTCCCCTCTCTCCTTTTTTCGTTAATAATCATTAACTCAGCTGCCCCTTAAATCCAGCCTCCGTCCAGCCCGATAACCTGTCCGGTCAGATAGGACTCCTTATACCCGAGATGGTAAGCCAGATCCGCTACTTCTTCCGCCTTACCCAGCCGTCCGGCCGGGATGTCTTCCATCAGGCTGATTAAATCCTCCCTGTGAAGGAAATGGTTCATCTCCGTATCAATGGCGCCGCAGGCAATGGCATTGACCTGGATATTGCTGGGAGCCAGTTCCTTGGCCAGCGCCTTCGTAAAGGCGTTGACTCCGCCTTTGGTGGCGGAATAAGCCACCTCACAGGATGCGCCGCTTACTCCCCATACGGAAGAGATATTCACAATCTTACCCTGCTGTTTCTGGAGCATCATCGGAACGGCAAGGCGGCAGCAGTTAAATACGGAAGTCAAATTTGTCCGGATGATAAGGTCCCAATCCTCCGGTTTCATCTCCTGAAGCAGGCCGATGTAGGAAATGCCTGCATTGTTTACAAGCACATCGAGCCCGCCGAACCGCTTTTTTATCTGTTTAAATAACTCTTCGCAGGAACCGTAATCACCGGCATCTCCGACCCATGTCATGCATTCTGTATTATAGTTTTCAATCTCCACTTCGGTCAGCATAAGCTGGTCGCGCCGGCGGACGCAGGTGATAATCACGTTATAGCCCTTTTTGGCATATTTTATCGCGATGGCCTTTCCGATTCCACGGGAAGCGCCGGTAACAAGTACAGTTTTTCTTGACATAAAATCAACTCCTTTGACAGAATAACCTGCGGGATTTTCACTGTGAGCGGCATCGGTCAACCGTTACCGGCCAATCCGTGTGCGGCAGCAGTGATTTTCGTATTTAGGTTAAGAGTATTTTACCACGTATTTGGAAAAAAGTCATGATAAAAACTGAAGGGGAGCGTGAGCAGAAAAATGTAAGAAGTTTCCAGATAAAATATCTGTTCCATGCTGGAAAGATGTGGTATACTTAAAAGTAAGCTTAAAAGTCAATTCCTAAATTTGGCTGAAAACGGACGATAAAAGCAGTACGGAGTACAGGATTCAGAAAAAACCAGGGTAAATCAACAGGATATGCCTGGTCATCAGATAAATTCCAGAGAAGAATAAGCAGTAATTCAATATGAGAATTGAGGAAAAACAGTAAAACAGACTAAATATCAGGACGAATGGAGGACGGTCAGATGGACAAAATCCATGATTTGATCATTATCGGTTCAGGACCGGCAGGATTAAGCGCCGCCGTTTATGCACAGAGGGCGGAGCTCGATACGGTGGTGATTGAGAGAAATATGATGAGCGGGGGACAGATCCTCAACACATACGAAGTAGATAATTATCCCGGCCTTCCGGGCATTTCCGGCTTTGACCTCGGGATGAAGCTGAGGGAACATGCGGACAAGCTGGGAGCCGAATTCAGGGAGGACACCGTTATGGCGGCCGAGCTGGGCGGAGATGTGAAGAAGATTGTCTGCGAGAATGACACGTATCTTGCAAAGACAGTGATCATTGCCACGGGGGCCCACCATAGAAAATTGGGAGCGAAGGGCGAAGAAATACTGACGGGAGCCGGGGTTTCCTACTGTGCAACCTGCGATGGAGCTTTCTTTAAGAATAAGGTGACGGCGGTCATCGGCGGAGGCGATGTGGCGATAGAGGATGCCATATTCCTTGCCAGGATGTGCAGCAAGGTATACCTGATTCACAGAAGGGATGAGCTGAGAGGCGCTAAGAGCCTGCAGAACAGCCTGATGTCCCTTGATAATGTCGAAGTCATCTGGGATACGGTAGTGGATGAGATAGAGGGCGAGGACAAAGTTGAATCATTGAAGCTCAGGAATAAAAAGACCGGGGAGAAGAGTGAACTGAAGGTGGACGGCGTGTTCATAGCCGTTGGGATCGAGCCTGACAGTGAGCAGTATTCCGGACAGATAGAGATGGACCAGCATGGATATATTGTAGCTGGTGAGGACGGAAAGACATCGGTGGATGGCGTATATGCCGCCGGGGATGTCAGGACAAAGGCACTCAGACAGGTTATAACGGCCGCTGCTGACGGAGCGAACTGTATTACCAGCGCCCAGAGTTATCTTACCATGATTTAGGGGGAAGTTTCACATGAAAAAGGGTTTGAAGATACTGATGATGTCGTCCGCCTGCCTGCTTTTTGCAAGAGGGATGGCGTTTTCATCGGAAGCTGCAATGAATCTTGAGACTGACTCACCGGTGGCGGGCGCGTCGGTAGCGATCAATAATTACTATGCCGGGAGCCTGAACCCGGAGGAGGAGCTGGCTCAGGCCTTCTCTTCGGATGAGAAACTGGCCCAGGCAGCCACATCGTCCCGTGACGGAGAGGTACCGGTTGTAAAAGCCACATCAAAATCGGCATATGATAATGTGGCTATTTCCCGCGTCAGCAATTATGTCAATGTGAGGGCGGAAGCCAACACAACGAGCGCCGTAGTAGGGAAGATTTATAACAACTGTGCCGCCACGATCCTTTCCACAGTCGATGGGGAGGGCGGAAAGTGGTACCAGATCCAGTCGGGCAGTGTAAAAGGATATATTAAGTCACAGTATTTTATAACGGGTTCAGAGGCGGAGTCTATCGCCAGGCAGGTGGGGACACAGAAGGCCCGCGTTGCCAGCACCGGCACACTGAGGCTGCGCGAGAAGCCCGGCCTGGACAGCAGGACGCTCGATCTTCTTTCGCCGGATGCAGAGTATGTAGTAATCGGGGAAGAGGGAGATTTTTATAAGATATCCGTCGATAACGATCTGGTTGGCTATGTGTTTAAAGATTATATCGATGTGAAGGTAGAATTTAACCAGGCAGTCTCCACCCAGGAGGAACAGCAGAAGGCAGCCGAGGCCGCAAAGCTTAAGAAAGATGCGGAGGACGCGATCAAGAAGATGGAGGATGCCAAGAAGGACGCTGCCAAGCAGACAACGGAAGCCGCGAAGCAGACGACCAAAGCACAGCCGACAACGAAAGCGCCTGAGACATCCTATAACGGAACCATAGAAGCCAACCCAAATAGTACGCCGACTAAGGCGCCGGAAACAACAAAGGCACCTACCAAGGCGCCCGAGACGACGAAGGCCGCAAACAATAAAGGTCCGGGAGGCGGAGATTCAGGGGCCAAAGGTCCCGGCGGCGGTTCAAGCGAGGTCACTTCCGCGACAAGGTCTGCCGTCGTAGCTTATGCAAAACAGTTCCTGGGCAATCCGTACGTTTATGGAGGAACCAGCCTGACAAACGGCGCGGACTGTTCCGGATTTACACAGGGAGTATATGCCCACTTTGGAATCACAACGGGAAGAAGTTCCAGGGATCAGGCGGCCAAAGGACGTGAGATTTCGGTCGGCAGCGTACAGCCGGGAGACTTACTGTTCTATGCCAGCGGCAATTACATCAACCACGTTGCCATGTACATAGGCGGGGGCCAGGTAATCCATTCCAGCACTCCAGCTACGGGTATCACGATTACATCGTCCAATTACCGTACACCGTGTAAAGCGGTATCGTTCCTGGAT
>CATWBR010000191.1 GCA_958349075.1 uncultured Clostridium sp. | reverse complement strand
GCGCTCTCCTTCCTCAATTAAATCCCCATGGACTCAACCGGCTAAAGCGCAAAAAAACTCCCCCAAGGCTGCACATTATGCAGACCGGGGGAGTCTCATTCATTTATTCTTCAACCGTAGCGTACATAAAGTACCAGTATCCGTAAGGAGAATGCCATGTACCCTTTAATTTCGGGCTCTGTACCCAGAAGTCATTCTCGTATGCAACAGGCGCCATAGCGCTGTCTTTTAATGCCAGGTTCTCTGCCTCGTGAAGCAGTTTGTAATGCTCTTCCTTATCGGCTGTTTCACGTGCTTTTGTAACAAGGGCATCGAATTCAGGATTGCTGTACTTACCGTCGTTGTTACCGTTGTTTGTCTCTAACAGGTTGATCATGTTGGACGGATCATCGTAGTCATAAACCCAGCCGTTACGTGCGATCTCGAAGTCGCCGTTACGACGTGTTGGTGTGAAGGTAGACCACTCAACGATCTTGATATCTGTGTTGATTCCAAGCTCTTTCCAGGCGCTCTGTAAGTACTCGGCGATTGGTTTGTGGTATTTAGCATCATTTGTCATATACTCGATGGTTGGGAATCCCTGTCCATCCGAGTAACCTGCTTCTGCGAGAAGCTGTTTTGCCTTCTCAAGGTCGGCATCATAGTTTTCTACGTTGAAGAAATCGCCGCCGTTGTTTGCTCTTGTTACTTCCTCGAAAGAAGAACCCGGCTCGACATCAGAAACGCCTGGGCCTACGAAGTTAGTAGCCGGGGAATAAGTTCCCTGTGTTACTGTCTCGGCAATATATTTACGATCGATTGCAAGGCTTAATGCCTCACGTACCTTCTGATTGTCAAACGGTGCTTTTTGAAGATTGAAGGAGATGTAGTAGGTTCCCATAATCGGATCAATATGGAAATCTTCCGTTCCCTGCAGGCTTGGAACTTCCTCAGAAGGAATATCTTTTGCCATCAGGATCTCGCCCGTCTTATATGCACTGTAGGATGCGTTGGCATCTTCCATTAATATGAACTTAACCGTATTGACGGTAACTCTGTCAGCATCCCAGTAGTATGGGTTTTTCTCATAAAGGATATAGGATCCCGGAACCCATTCTTTCATCTTGAGAGCGCCGTTTCCGACATATGTCTCAGGATTGATTGCCCACTGGTCACCATTTGCCTCGATGATGTCTTTTTTAACAGGGCTTAATACGGCAAACGCGGAAATCTTATCGTAATATACACATGGAGCTGCAAGCTCAACAACAAATGTCTTTGCATCAGGTGCGGATACGCCAAGTCCGTCTACTGCGGCCAGTGTCTCTTCCTCTGTTGCAGTCTCACCTAAAGCCATAATTGCGTCATAACCTTTTACCACATTCAGCATGTCATAGGCGTATGGCGCTGCTGTCAGAGGGTTGGCAAGACGTTTGTAGGAATATACAAAGTCCTCTGCCGTCAGATCGGAACCGTCGCTCCATTTTAAGCCGTCACGAAGATGGAAGGTGTAGGTTAATCCGTCATCCGATACGTCGAAGGACTCCGCCTGTCCGGGCACAATGTTGTTCTCCTCGTCAAATGTGAGAAGTGTCTCGTATGCATGAATAATCATGTTGGCTCCGTCAATTGCGGAGTTTAACGCCGGGTCAAGAGTCTCCGGGTCAGGACCGATCTGGACTGCGATGTCCACCCCTCCTGTCGATTCACCTGTTGCTGCTGTTCCCTGTTCACTTCCCTGCTCGCTTCCTTTTGTCGCATCAGTTCCTTTGGAACCGCCGCCGCAGCCCGCAAGAACTGTGGTGGAAAGCATAGCAGCCGCTACCAGTAATGCTACTTTTTTCTTCATAATATCCTCCCTTGGATTTATATTTTAACCGGCTGTCCGCCAAAATACGGCGGATTGTCGGTTAATTGCATAAAATCGAACCATTGGTCCCTCAGGAACCCCCTACTAATTCACCCGATCAAGATGATGGCAGGCCGCATAATGGCCCTTCGATACTTCCTTCCATACAGGCTCCTGAGCCGAACACTGCTCATCCGCATACGGACATCTCGTTCTAAACCGGCATCCGGAAGGCGGATTCACCGGGCTCGGAACGTCGCCGCTCAGCACGATGCGCTTCGATTCCCTGCTGGCTCTCGGATCCGCAATCGGAATTGCTGAAATCAGGCTCCTTGTATATGGATGGACACTGTGGAACGTCAGCTCATAGCTGTCGGCCAGCTCCACCAGATTGCCCAGGTACATAACACCGATTCGGTTGGAAATGTGCTTTACAATCGAAAGATCATGGGCAATGAACAAGTAAGTCAGCCCCATCTCCTCCTGGAGTTCCTCAAACATGTTGACAACCTGTGCCTGAATGGAAACATCCAGGGCCGACACAGGCTCATCGCAGACAATAAATTCCGGGTTTACGGCCAGTGCGCGGGCAATGCCGACACGCTGTCTCTGACCTCCGGAGAACTCATGGGGATAACGGTTTGCATGCTCGGAGTTAAGGCCGACACGGCGCAGCATTTCTATAATGCGTTCCTGTCTGTCCTTTTTTCCGGACGCCAGTTTATGAATATCAATGGCCTCCCCTACGATATCGGCCACGGTCATACGCGGATCCAGACTTGCATAAGGGTCCTGAAATACAATCTGCATTTTCCGGCGGTACGGCAGCATGTTGACCGCCGTTTTTTTGCCGTATACCGGTTTTCCGTCTGCCGTCTGAGGCTTTCCGTCTTCCCCGTACACCGGCACGTCGCCGCTGTCGAAAATCGTCTCCCCGTCATAGAGGATACGGCCGCTGGTCGGCTCGTGAAGGCGCAGAAGCGTGCGTCCTGTGGTTGTCTTACCACAGCCGGACTCTCCAACCAGTCCCAGCGTCTCTCCCTTATTAAGATAGAAGGAGACGTTATCTACGGCCTTAACGACTTTTTTCTCAAACATTTTGCTGCTTGCAACAGGGAAATACTGTTTTAGGTTCTGGACCTCAACTAATCTCTTATCTTCCATCACTTATTACCTCCCTGTGCTTTTTCAAATTCTGCCTTCTGAAGCAGCCAGCAGGCACTGTAATGAATATCCGTAAGATCGGTATATTCCGGCATCTGGCGCAGGCAGATTTTCATACAGGAGTCACACCTCGGTGCAAAAGGACATCCTGCCGGAGGATTCAGCATATCAACCGGGCTTCCCTCGATCGGGACGAGGCGGCTGTGCTCTTTTTCATTGAGCTTCGGTATGCTTCGTAACAGGCCCTTCGTGTATTCGTGGGACGGACTATAGAAGATATCGTCCGTTGTACCATATTCTACCACCTTTCCGGCATACATGACAGCAATTTTGTCACACATGCTGGCCACAACGCCAAGGTCGTGGGTAATCATGATGATGGCCATGCCCAGCTTTTCTTTCAGTCCCATCATCAGCTCCAGAATCTGGGCCTGAATGGTAACGTCCAGGGCGGTCGTCGGCTCATCGGCGATCAGGAGCTTCGGCTCACAGGCCAGAGCGATGGCGATCATGACACGCTGGCGCATACCACCCGAGAGTTCATGAGGGTACTGTTTCAGCCTCTTCTCCGGCTCGTTGATTCCAACCAGGGTCAGAAGCTCTTTCGCCCTCTCCCTTGCTTCCTGTTTCGACTTCTTTGTATGCAGAAGAACCATCTCACAGATCTGGTTTCCTATCGTATATACGGGGTTTAAGCTGGTCATCGGATCCTGAAAAATGATGGAAATTTCCTCTCCGCGGATTTTTCTCATCTCTTTCTCTTTCATCTCATCGATCCGGTGTCCGTTGAATTCCAGGGTACCTCCGATCAGTTTTCCCGGATATGCGGTCAGTCCCATCAGACTGTACGCGGTAACGGATTTACCGGAACCTGACTCGCCTACGATTCCCAGGACCTCACCCTCCTTCAGATGGATGGAGACGTCATTTAATGCCTTTACCTCACCGGCCGGGGTGAAGAAAGAAAGGCGTTCGTTCTTTATATCTACTAAATACTCGCTCATTCTTCGTTCCTCCCTAGTTCTTCATCTTCGGGTCAAAGGCATCGCGCAGGCCGTCACCTAACAGGTTGAAGCTCAGGATAATGACGGAAATCATAAGAGCCGGAGCAAACAGGCGGTGCGGATAGCTCTGGAGACCGTTTATAGCGGCACTTGCAAGACTGCCCAGGGACGGCATCGGCGCATTCACGCCAAGTCCCAGGAAGCTTAAGAAGCTCTCCGTAAAGATGGAAGACGGAATCTGAAGCGTTGTCGTAACAATCAGAGTACCGATACAGTTGGTTAACAGATGCTTTCTGATAATACGGCCGCTGGATGCTCCCAGCGCCCTGGCTGCCGTCACATATTCCTGCTCTTTCAGAATCATGATCTGGCTTCGCACGATACGCGCCATACCAACCCAGTAAAGGAGGGCAAACACGATAAAAATACTGATCAGGTTGACACCGATGATGCCGATCCATTCAAATCCCGGCTTCTGCGCCAAATCCTTCAGGGGATAATTGAGCACCGCAGCCAGAAGAATGATAATCAGTACATCGGGAACCGTATAAATAATATCTACAATACGCATCATCACCATGTCGACCCATCCTCCGAAAAAACCGGAGATGGAACCGTACAGGGAACCAATCAAAAGAATGATTGCCGATGCCACAAGTCCTACCAGCAGGGAAACACGGCTTCCCATCATAACGCGGACCGCATAATCACGTCCCAGGTTATCGGTGCCGAGAATGTGCGGGAATACCTTCTCACCGGCGTCTATCTGAGCCTGCTCCGTCTCGGAATACTGCATTGGGGCCAGGTTGACGCTTGTCTTAATCTGCTGTTCATATTTATAAGGATAAACCGTTGGTACAATGAATGAAAGCACGAAGATAATCAGTACAACAATCAGGCTGACCATGGCAATTTTATTCTTCTTTAAGCGGCGCATTCCGTCCTGCCAGAAGCCGACGCTCTCTCTCATCACGACAAGGCTTTGTTTTTCACTTTCATCTGCCGGGAGGAAGTCGCTTACATCCATCTGAAATGATAATTTATTATTGTCCATCACATGTGCCTCCCTATTTCAGTTTTATACGCGGGTCAATAATGGTATATAAGATATCAACAACCACGTTCATTGTAATAATCAATGTAGCAAGGAAAATTGTAGTACCCATAATCAGAGGGTAGTCACGGCCTGTGATGGCGCCGATAAACTCGGAACCAAGCCCCGGAATCGTGAAGATCTTTTCAACAATAAAACTGCCTGTAACTGTATAGGCAAGCAGGGGGCCCAGATATGTAACAACTGGCAGTACGGCATTTCTGAGCGCATGCTTAAATACGCTGAAAAACCAGGTAACTCCCTTCGCCCTTGCTGTTCTCATGTAGTCCTGTCCCAGGACATCCAGCATGGAAGAACGCATCAGACGCGAAATATAGGAGGCCGGGTATAACGCCAGAGCCGTAACGGGCATAATATAATGTTTCCACGATGTCAATCCATATGTAGGCAGCCATTCCAATTGAAACGACAGTACGTACATAAGCAGGGTGGAGATAACAAAGCTCGGCACCGCGATTCCGCAGGTACTGAAAATAATGATTATGTTATCCGTCATCTTGCCTCTCTTAAATGCTGCAATACTCCCAAGTGGAATACCGACCAGCACGGCAATTAAGATAGAGATTCCTCCCAGTTTTGCCGATACCGGGAATTTTGTTTCAATAATCGAATTCACGGTACGGCCTCTCTGCTTAACGCTGGGGCCTAAATCTCCATGAAGTACTTTTCCCATATAAATTGTGTATTGCTCCGGAAGTGGTTTATCCAATCCGTATTTTTCCATCATCGCCTGCTGGGCCTGGGGTGTAAGGGCTTTCTCAGCCATAAATGGGCCGCCTGGTACCAGGTTCATCAGGAAAAATGTAAGAGTGGCTACAAGCCAGCATGTTACAACGGCCAGGCCAATACGCTTTGCAATATATTTTGCCATGATATCTCTCCTTTCCTGTGAGTCGGGGTGGTAAAAAATGGACATTAGAAATACATTTGTCACCCCTGTGCGGACATTTGTCTGCTAAAAAATAAAATCCCATGGTTATCCGCCATGGGATTTTATTGATTAGCATTACATTCCCATCTGTTTTGCTACTTCTTCTGCGAAGTTTTCTTCTTTCTTTTCAAGGCCTTCACCTGTCTCAAAGCGTACAAACTTCTTAACCGCTACTTTCGCGCCGTTAGCCTTAGCAACTTCTGCTACGTACTGGGATACGGTCTGTTTGCCGTCTTCAGCTTTTACATAAACCTGATCAAGTAAGCAGATCTCTTTTAATTCTTTATTGATACGTCCTTTTACCATTCCCTCAATGATTTTGTCATTGGCGTCCGGTTTCTCGTTCTTAGCTGCTGCTGTGAGAATCTCTGTCTCTTTCTCAATATAATCAGCATCAACTTCGTCTCTGTTTGTGTATAATGGTTTTAATGCAGCCGCCTGCATTGCCACGTTTTTAGCCATCTCTTTGAGTGAGTCGTTTACTACGTCTGTCTCAACATCAACTAAAACGCCGATCTTTCCGCCTGCATGGATGTAGGAAGCAACAAAACCGTTTGCCTCTTCAATCTGTGCAAATCTTCTGATCTTCAT
Organism: uncultured Clostridium sp.; assembly: GCA_958349075.1. Classification (GTDB taxonomy): domain Bacteria; phylum Bacillota; class Clostridia; order Lachnospirales; family Lachnospiraceae; genus Otoolea. Next base: position 1,677 of record CATWBR010000191.1, on the reverse strand, counting down.
GTTCTCGCCAATAATGGAAATCTGGGAAGAAAGAGCTTCTGCAACTGTTAAGGAAGGTTCCTTATCCCACTTCTCATTTAAGAAAGCGTCGATGTCTGCTGCTGTTGTATTGAGTGCCTGTGCCGCAACGTCTGCTACGTAGGTCTGGAACTTCTCGTTCTTTGCTACAAAGTCTGTCTCGGCATTAACCTCTACAACAACTGCCTTCTTCTCATCAGCGGATAATGTAGTTGCTACAACACCTTCTGCTGCGATACGTCCGGCTTTCTTAGCTGCGCCTGCAAGTCCTTTTTCTCTTAAGAACTCAACTGCTTTATCCATATCACCGTCTGTAGCTGCAAGAGCTTTCTTGCAATCCATCATGCCGGCGCCTGTCGTCTCACGTAATTCTTTTACCATTGCTGCTGTTACTGCTGCCATTTTTAATTCCCTCCGTATATTTTTTCATTTCCAAATCTCAGTGGTCTTCTGCCTGTCCTGAAACATCCAGCGGTAATTATGCCTCTGCTGCTTCAGCAACATCCTCGCCCTCGAATACAGGAGCTTCTGCTTCGCCCTGTCTTGCTTCGATAACGGCGTCTGCCATTCTGGAAACGATTAATTTTACGGCTCTGATAGCATCGTCGTTACCCGGGATTACATAGTCAAGCTCTTCCGGATCACAGTTGGTATCGATGATGCCGATTAACGGAATTCCCAGTGTGTGTGCTTCCTGTACGCAGATTCTTTCTTTCTTAGGATCTACTACGAAGATAGCGTCCGGGACTCTCTTCATCTCTTTGATACCGCCAAGGTTCTTCTCGAGCTTCTCCCACTCTTTCTTAAGAGCGATAACTTCTTTCTTAGGAAGAACATCAAATGTTCCGTCCTCAGACATGGTCTCGATCTGTTTTAATCTTCCGATACGGCTCTGGATGGTCTTGAAGTTTGTAAGCATACCGCCTAACCATCTCTCGTTTACATAGAACATTCCGCATCTCTCAGCTTCTGTCTTGATAGCGTCCTGAGCCTGCTTCTTTGTTCCTACGAACAGGATTGTGCCGCCGTCTGCTGCGATGTCTGCTACTGCTTTGTAAGCTTCATCCACTAAACCTACGGATTTCTGTAAGTCGATGATGTGGATACCATTTCTCTCTGTGTAGATGTACGGAGCCATCTTAGGGTTCCATCTTCTTGTCTGGTGACCAAAATGTACACCAGCCTCCAGTAACTGCTTCATTGAAATAACGCTCATGTTTCTTTCCTCCATTTGGTTTTCTTCTTCCGCCGTCTTCTTTGCTTCCTCGGGGACTCCTGATAGAACAAAAAGGCCTGTGACAGCCGTTTTCCATCCTATTTAATCGGAGCACCGTCCTTAAGAATCCGTCCGGCGTGATTTTTTAACCTTTATACTATATCACAGGTAAATTTTTTCTGCAAGTGGTTTATACGCGAAAATACCGCTAAATTGTTGATTTATGTGTTAATGTTTATTCGCAATGTGGGTTAAATAAACAAAATAGGGATTTAATTGAGGAAGGAGGACGCGGCCGGAACGGCCAATGTCCGGTGTGGAGAGGTTGGTTGAATGAGTCTTCAGTCCCGGGGATAGGTTGTCGTGAGGGGGGAATCCGGCCAGAATGAATTGTTCCGGGGACCGCTTGCGCTCTTCGGAGTACATAACAGACACTAAGGCGT